>NZ_JBGSXF010000500.1:0-36525 GCF_041751555.1 Persicitalea sp.
GATTGTCATCCGACGTTCCAGGATGCGATGGAGACCCAGAAGGTCTGTCAGGCGGTGCTGGATTCGGCCGCTTCGCGGAGCTGGAAGGACACTGGGGTGGAAAGTGATATTAGCTAATACTAGTAAGTAGTTTTTAGTCTAATGATTGTACAGGAGCCGGGATTGATTCCCGGCTCCTTTTTTAATATTAAGACTATCGAACTATTGTTATTACAAGTGGTGCTTCTTTCCACTCATTGTTCTCATTACACAGTACCTTTGTAATAAGAACAGTTTCCGATGTTCATCGCTTTAATTGATCCCAAACAGGGATACCTGTTTTTTACTCATAACAATCATCCATTTTTCCATCAATAAATGCCCCGAATCAAAGTAGCCGCTGCCGTCCTCAACCAAACGCCGATGGCGTGGGAATCCAATACTAAAAATATCATCGACGCCATCGAAGAGGCACGTCGGCAGCAGGTCAGCTTATTGTGCTTGCCTGAGCTATGCATCACGGGCTACGGCTGCGAGGATTATTTCTTCGCCTATGATCTGGAAGAACAAGCGAAAAAATGCCTGCTCGAAATCGTCGGCCATACTGAGGGTATGATTGTCGCCATTGGGCTACCGCTGAGGCACAATAACCGACTTTACGACGTGGCCTGTCTGGTCGCTAATAAGCGGATTATGGGTTTTTGTGCCAAGCAGAATCTGGCCAACAACGGCATTCACTACGAAACGCGCTGGTTTCACCCCTGGCCGGCAGGCATTGTCGAGAAGACGAGAATCGACCACATCGACTACCCGATCGGCGATGTCATTTTCGATGTTTCGGGCGTCAGAGTTGCGTTCGAGATTTGTGAAGATGCCTGGGTGGCGCATCGGCCGGGACGACGGCACTACGAGCGCGGCGTGGACATTATGCTCAATCCCAGCGCGAGTCATTTTGGATTTTTCAAATTCGTGACCCGCGAGCGGTTCGTGATCGACGCCTCGCGGTCTTTCGGGTGCAGCTATATTTATACCAATATGCTGGGCAACGAGGCCGGACGGGCCGTGTACGACGGCGATGCCATGATCGCCTCCAATGGCGAATTCCTGCAGTCGAGCAATCGGTTCAGCTACGAAGATTTTCTGATTACCGCGGCCGTCATCGATACCGAGTACACGCGCCTCAGTCAGGTGCAGAACATCGCCGACCTACCCAAGGATAAGTTTTGGAAAGTACCTGGTACTTTTGACTTTCCTGACCTCGAACCCGTGCCCTTGCAAGAAGCTGACCTAGAAGCCTTCGAGGGCGGGGGGGCGTTGAAGGAGGAGGAGTTTGCCCGCGCGGTTTGCCTGGCTTTGTTCGACTACCTGCGCAAAAGTCGTTCGCAGGGCTTCACCGTGTCATTGTCGGGCGGGGCCGACTCAGCGGCCTGCGTGGCCTTGTGCGGACTGATGATCCGACTGGCTGAGGAGAGCATTGGGCTGGATCGCTTTAAGCATAAATTGGGCCACATCGAGAAAATTCAGAAGTGCGAGTCTGTCGAAGAAATCGCCAAAGAACTCATTCACACCATTTACCAGGAAACTGAAAATAGTTCGGAAGCGACGCTCGACTCGGCGCAGTCGCTGGCCGAATCCATCGGAGCGACTTTTTATAATATCGACATCAATGGTCTGGTCGAAACTTACACTGGACTGATTGAAGGGCAAATCGGTCGAGAACTGACTTGGGCACAAGACGACATCGCGCTGCAAAACATCCAGGCGCGGGTGCGTGCCCCGTCGGTTTGGCTACTCACTAATTTGACCAACCACCTGCTGCTTTCCACTTCCAACCGCTCGGAGGTGGCCGTCGGCTACGCCACGATGGATGGCGACACGGCGGGTAGTATCAGCCCGATTGCAGGCATCGATAAGTTTTATTTACGGAAATGGCTGGTTTGGCTCGAAAACGTGGGTTGCCACGTGCAGGGTAAGCACATCAAAATCGAGGGTTTGCAAAAGGTCAACAGCCTGCAACCCACCGCCGAACTACGCCCCACCAACCGCAAGCAAACCGACGAGGATGACCTGATGCCCTACGAGTTTCTGGACGCATTAGAAGAAAGCGGCATCCGTGATAAAAAACCGCCAGTGGAGTGCTACCGCATTGTACTTGTGGTGTTTAAAGACCGCTATACGCCCGCCCAAATGCTTACCTGGACGGAGCGATTTTTTAAATTGTGGAGTCGGAATCAGTGGAAGCGAGAACGCTACGCGCCTTCCTTTCACCTCGATGACCTCAGCCTTGATGCTCGTACCTGGTGCCGCTTCCCTATTCTGTCGGGCGGCTTCGAGCGAGAATTACAGGAACTCCGCGACTACGCGGCGGAGGAAAAAGGCATAAGCAAAGGGCGACGGATCGGGTTCTAGAATTAATGCCTTTTTGAGAGGGGCGGCCGTAGGCCGCGGGGTAGGTCAAAGCTACTTTTTCCTGAAGTTCTTAATTTTGTGAAAGGTCAAAAAATTGGCGTCGTGTCCTCGGTACGCCCCGCCTAGCCCATCGTCGTAGGCAGTTCTTGCTAAGAACAAAATGTCTTTGCCCGAAAACAACCAGTCCACGTACTGAAAGCCATGATAGGTCACTTCGGGATGAGAGAGCAAGGTTTTATGGAAATCCCAGGTTTGGAGATCAGATGAACTGAACAACGCCAGTGTGTTACGAATGCTAGCCGGGCTTTTGCCTTGGTTGGCTGCTTTCACATGGTCGGGAATATAGTTGCTAAGCGTCCAGTATCGTTTGGATTTTGGATCATAGCGAATCGTGAACTTCTTGCTCCCACCAGGAAAAGGCCTAAAATCCGCGTTGCGGTCGAAAGTAGCGGTTTTGCCATCCGCGCTTATGCGTACGAACGCCGCTTTTTCTTCCAAAGTACTGCGGTCGTCCACGCGCAGGACATCCCACATCTGGCCGTCTGGCCCTAGCACGGCGTTACCTTCCAGCCAGCCACCAAAATTCCCGTCCAGATACGTCGAGTCATAGCGCATGATGTTGGATGAAGTCCAGTTGGCTGCCACCATCGGGTCGGCATCCAACGGGATGGACATCATGAACGCGCTGTACCGCTTACCCCATACTTTGGGTGGCCCGTGAGCGTCCTCCATCGCCCGCCAAAGTCTGCCATCGTGCACCAAAAACGGCACTGGGGCGCAGTGGTATTCTCCCTCTTTCAAAAGTCCATTTTCGGCATCTGTTGGACTTGTCCAGCTTTCTCCGCCTTCGGTAGAGCGGCGAATGATAGTGTTGCCGTGATGGCGGTTGGTGCCAAAGAGATAGAGTTTGCCTTGGTGCACGAATAATTTGGACCAAAACTGCCCGTCGATCTCACTAATTTGCCGCCACGTTTTTCCTTTGTCCGAAGAGCGATAAATCCGCGAAACCGCCGAAGTGTGTTCGGTAGTGTTGGGACCAAAAAAGTCGTGTGATGCCACAAAATTACCATTGGGCAAAACTGCCAGACTAGGCGAGCCAATGTACTGCTTTGAAGAGGCCGGGCTGTGTGCCACGACTACCCCCGGAGCTAGCGAGAGATTGGGTGCCTGAGCGGAGCTGTCTTCGGAGAGAAGAGCGATCGTTAGCAAGACTAACAAGCCTTTTCTTAAAAAAAGGCTCCGCTCGATCATGAGGTGATCCCGGTGCTTAGTACTGTTATTAGGATTGTCCTCTCCATCTTTTACAACATTTTTTGACCGCTTGCTAAGAAAATTTTGCATTTTTAAAAAAAACAAAAGAGATTAGTAATCTGAGTCCCTCATCTTCGACCTTACTATCATGAAAGCCACACTTCTATTGCCTTTGGCAGCCTGTCTCTTCGTAGAAGTCACTGCTCAGTCGATTCCTACTTCTTCCAACCTACCCATTGTCATTATAAAAACTAACAGTCAGGCCATCGTGGACGAACCCAAGATCATGGCCGATATGGGGATTATCTACAATGGAAATGGAGTACGGAACAACGTCACCGATCCATTCAACCATTATGATGGAAAGATTGGCATAGAGATTCGGGGGAATTCCTCCCAACTTTCACCGAAAAAATCTTTTGGTTTTGAAACCAGAAATGCTGATAGTTCCAATCTTAACGTACCGTTGCTAGGTATGCCCTCCGAGAACGACTGGATATTCTTCAACACCTTCGGCGATGAGACTTATATGCGTGACGTACTATTGCACGCGCTGGCTAGAAAAACGGGCCGTTACTCCTCGCGCACCATATTTGTGGAAATGTTCGTGACCGCAGACGATAGTCTTCAATATGAAGACTATCGTGGTGTATATGTACTTATGGAAAAAATCAAACGAGACAAAAACCGGGTTGACATTTCCAATCTGGAGTACAAAGACAGTACCGGCAATGCCCTGACGGGCGGCTATATCGTGAAAATCGACCACCATGTGGGCAACCCCGGTCCTTACTGGGAATCGCAACAGCCAAACGAATGCGGTGATTTTCGAACTGATTTTGAACTTCATGAACCTGATGATGATGACGTTCATCCCAACCACTTGACCTATATACAGAAATACCTGGACGAATTTGAGACGGCCCTGAATGACCCAGCTTTCGCTGATTTGACCAAAGGCTATCGAAAGTACGCCGATGTACCAAGCTTTGTCGATTATTTTCTGCTTTCGGAGGTCATGCGTTCGGCGGATGCTTACAGCCACAGCACGTATATGTACAAAAATCGCGATAGTAAAGGCGGTAAACTGGTGATGGGACCTTTGTGGGACTACAACTCGTCCACGGGCAATACGCCTTACAACTTCTGCGCTGCCAATGACACCATCGGCTGGCAATACCAAAGCCAACGATTGTGTCGGGTGGATCGGAAACAACCTTTTTGGTGGAAACGGTTGCTTGACGATCCTGCGTACGTAGCTGCATTGCAAGTGCGGTGGGTCACACTGCGCTCCGACATTCTGAAAACTTCCAACGTCGTGGCGATGATTGACCAAAATGTTGGAATCGTTGCTGAGGCGCAGCCCCGCGATTACGAACGCTGGGACGTAGTGGGAGAGAGGGGGGACTTTGCTACGGAAATCGCTTACTTGAAAGAATGGCTAACCAGGCGCCTGGATTGGATGGATCGCAATGTGCCGTTTTTGGGAAACTACATTCAGACCTCCGCTGCTACGCCACCGCCCATCACCTGCGAACAGTCAGTAGAACTGGCTACCTACACAGGCAAACAACTCACCTACCAGTGGAAAATTAACGGAAACGATATCGCCGGGGCTACCGAGAGCATCATGACTGCCACGAGTCCGGGGGTTTACTCGGTGGAGGTAACCCTGGCGGGCGACTGCTACACCGAGACGCTGGCGACTAATCCTCTTGACCGGATAGTGAAGAGTACCCAAAACGGGGATTGGGATCAATTATCGACTTGGTCGTGCCAAACAGTACCCACCTCGCTGGATAGGGTCACTATTCGGTCGGGCCACGCTATTATCATTCCGCAGTCCGTTCAAGCTTTCGCGGCCAGTATCAGCTTAGAGATGGATGCCCGAATTGACCAACTGACCAATGCCAGTCTGATTTTGGGTAATTAGTAAGCTTGGCTCTGTCGATTGCACAGCCGCAGTCCCGCCTGAAAACCAATCCATCCGTAAGTACTTCCCTCCCCATTGTCGTCTGTGGAAACTGTGATCGATGGCAAACTCGACTGATTCCCCCGTAGCAACCCGGTGTAAGGCGAAAAGAGCAAATTAAGCGAAGGGCCTACCGTTAGCGCCAGACGCGGGCTGATTTTTCGCTCCAGGCTCAGCGACAGCCGTGTGTGTACCGCGTAAGGCGATTTAAAGAATTTTCGCTCCAGCGCCACACGGCTCGCCACAAAATTCAGATCGAGCATCGACTTTCGGTCGTCGCCCCGGCTGCGTCGCCCCAGGTAGCGGGCTGTACCGATCCCGTAGCCAATGCTACCCGGTGGTTTGTTAGGCAAAAAAACGTTGGTACCTAAGGTAAAAATATTATAAAATTTTCTGACCCCGGTTTTGAAAGTAATATTCCCGTAATTCAGCTCATCGGTGGTGAGTTCCAGTCGGCGGTAGCCGTTGATTCTCACAAAACTAAAATAGCCAAACGGTACTGTCGCCGACGAATCGGCGTAGTTGACGATGCCCACCTGATGACCGCTGCGCACCCGATTGGCGATGTTCATCGCCCCGAACAACTGCCAGCCTTCCAGTACGCCACCCGCCACGTTGACCCCGCCCAGTTGCGCCCCCTGAAAATTTCCGGCCGTTATGTTGAGCGCGGTGGCGGTCTGGAAGCCGACAAAATCCCCGATGACCAGATTAGCCACGCCCGCTGCCTGCACTCCCTTGACCTCTCGCCCCACCACGTTGGCGACGCCCGCTGCCTGAAAGCAGCACACGTCGCCCCGCACCAGGTTGAAACCCAGTCCTGCCTCGGCCATGTCCACGCCCAGCGAGTAACCCGCCAGCAGGTTGAGCGAAAAATCGTTGACCACGTTGCCGCTCAGCTCCCGGTTGGTACCGATGAATGGCATGAGCGACGCCTGAAAGGGACGGTGCAGTGAATCCTGAATATTCTCGACGTGTACCGCCTGCCGGGCCGTCGAAAGGGCGAACACCAGGCCGTCGCGCAGGTCTTTCAGGCTTTCAGCCAAAGAAGATTTCTCTTTGCGACGGATGGGGATGATGCTGTCCGGGTCGGTGGCTTCGGCGACCACGACTATGGGGATTTCGATCTGCGGACGACTGGAATCTTGCCTCAGTACGCTTCTCGGCGTACGGGGTGCAATTACTCTGATAGAATCTCGAATCGTAACAGTAGGTGGTGGAGTGGGCTGGAGCGTGTCCGGAGCCAGCGTGATTGGAAAGTAAGTGTTACTGCGCGAAAGAATTTCTACTGAACGCCCGGCGTAATCCTCTTTTCGTACTTCCAACCGTAGCTTTTCGGATTGGGCGGGTAGTTTTATCTTGTAATACCCGTACTTGTTGCTCACAGCGGAAGCCAGTGTCACAGGTTCATAGATACTGGCGTTGGGTAGTTTTTCGCCTGTCGTTTCGTCGATCACGTAGCCGTTGAGGTAAAAGGCTTCCGGCTTTTTCTCGGCTACTTCCGGGGCGCGTTGCAGGATGATGTACTTGCGCCGCTCCCTAAAAAGTACCTTCCCATCGAAAAGCACGTTCAGGATTTCCCGCACGCTTTGGTTGCTGGCGTTCAGTGATACGCGGCTGCCGACCGCGATGGCGTCGGGGCTATACGAAAAGCTGAACCCGCCTTTGGCGGCAATTTGACGCAGAACCTCGTCTATACGCTCGTTGCTCACGCGGAGGGTTATTTTGGTTTCCAGCGGAGAAGAGTTTTGGGCATGAACTTCTTTCGTCAGCACACAGCACAGCAGTACGAAAATAATTTGCTTCAAGGAGGGGAATATTTTCAAAACGTCGGGGACTTGAAGTAGTAATGACTGGCCTTAGCATCACCGACAGCCTGACCCGTCAAGTACATACGAGTCGCCCTGTCTCTTTACTTGCAGGGTCAGGGTTTCGGCGATGAGCGCGAGCGTCGCGTCGAGACTTTCGTTCTCGTAGCGGGCATTCAGGCGACAGTTAGCCAGGCGGTCGTCGGCGAGTGTTACCTCGGCGTGAAAGCCCCGGCTGAGCGCCAGCACCACTTCGGCGAGGGGCGTAGCCCGAAAGTCGAACACCCGAGTACCATAAACTGCTGCATTCGGGTTGGCAGAAAGGGTTCTGAATACTGTATCGGCCAGTACTTCCACGCCTTCGCCGGGCAACAACTCCATCACCTTTGCCGACTTGCGCACTTCAACTTTCCCGCTCTTTACATCTACCCGCACGGCTTGGTCGTACGCCTTCACGTTGAAAGACGTCCCCACAACCCTAATCTCGGTGCCGTTGGCCTTGATAACAAACGGGTGCGCAACATCGGGAGCCACATCGAAAAATGCCTCCCCGTCCAGACTGACGGTGCGTGTCTTTCCGGGTAGACCTTCGGCGAAAGTGAGCGTAGAGTTGTAGTTCAGAATTACTTTGGTGCTGTCGGGCAGAATCTTCTCGAAAGTATTTTCCCCGGTGGTTACTGACACCATCTGTGGGTTTTGCATTTTGTAAAAATAAAACCCACCGAACGCCAATGCCAGTAGCGCTACGGCTGCTGCGGCCCACATCGAGGGTAAGAGCCGAAGTTTCTGAGTGGGCAATGGCACAACCTCCCTTTCGGATTCCTCGACTATCTCGCCGCCGCGCATTTTAGCTCGCATTTTCTCCCAGGCCGCGTCAGTGTCGATAGGCATCTGCTGGCTGCCAATCATGCCACTACGCTCCCACAGTTTTCGATAGCCTTTCAGCTCATCCAAATTCTCCGGCGACGCATCGAGCCAAGCCTGCACCCGCTCGATTTCCTCGCGCGTCGCCGTGCTGGCCAGGTAGCGGGCCAGGAGATCGTCGGATAGGATGGGGGTAGAGTTTTTCAATGGACAGTTGACAGTTGACAGTTGACAATGGTCGAGAGCGAATCAATTACGCCATGAAAAACAATCGCGGCGATTATCGGCAGGTAGTCGGCTAATTCTTTCCGCATAATTTTCAGGGCTTTACCGATTTGATTTTCGATGGTTTTAACCGAAAGGCCCAGCTCGTCGGCGATTTCCTGGTACTTTAATTCTTCGAAGCGACTCATTCTGAACACCACTTGGCATTGCTCGGGTAGTTTGCTAACCGCCCGCTCGATGCGTTTTTCCAGTTCGCTGCCGTAAATCGCCTCCGTCACCGAATCGTGACTATCGGTCTCGAAGTGCAGCGAATAAGCGCGGTGCGTCTCGCGAACGCCGTAGTGCTTGATGCGGTTGAGACAGTGATTGTGAACGGCGCGGTAGAGGTATGCTTTCAGAGAAAGCGTGATTTCCAGGTTCTCCCGCTTCTCCCATACGCTCATGAACAGTCCTTGTGTCACTTCTTCAGCCTCGTCACTGTCTTTCAGCATGGTATTCGCGTAGCGGCACAGCGGCTCGTAATAGGTGCGGAACATCTGCTCGAAAGCGGATTCCTCACCCTGCCGGATGGCTTGCACGATTTCCGGGTCGGATAGCTGAACCAAGGCGATTGCTTTTGTTTTTGGCAAAAATAAGCAATCTGCCTCGGCTTCGACCCCCCGGTTGGTAAGAAAGGTAGCAGTCAAGTTTGTATTCCTTTTTTTCTGGGACAAGATGCCTATGCCCCGACCCCTACGCGCGGCGTGAGAAATTATTTTTATTATTTCTTCATAGGGGAAAACCAAAACCGGATTGTCACAGAATCGATTGACCGAATGTCATCTTGCCTTATCTTTCTACCATCTTCTATCAGCCATGAAAAAGTCATTCTCATCCCCAATTTTCAAAATTGCCCTCGTTCTGATGTTAGCGGGTGTCCTGCAATCCTGTATTTACATCAATACCCGCGACAACGACATCGCGCCCCGTGGCGTCGCAACCCGCGAGCTTAACCTGACTAATTTCGATCAGTTGGCGATGGGTAGTGCTTTCTCAATTCGGGTCAAGCAGGGCGCGAATTTTAGCATTGAGGCTACGGGCGAACTGAACGACCTTGATGATCTGGACGCCAGTATCAGCCGCTCGAATGTGCTGGAAATTAAGTACCGCAACAATTGGCGCAAAAACCGCGACCGCATGGACATCGACATCGTCATGCCCAGCCTGCGCGGGGTGGACTTCTCGGGGGCATCGGTTTCTACTATCGAAGGTTTCGAGAACGAACGAACCCTGGACTATCGCTTGTCGGGAGCTTCCAAGTCTACTTTTACTGGCTCGACTGAGCGGCTGAGTCTCAACCTTTCCGGGGCTTCCGAACTGATTCTGAACGGGAAGAGCGGCCTAGTGATTGGGGAGATTTCGGGAGCATCGCAGCTCTATGCATTTGACTTTCCATCTGATGAAGTTGACCTGAATCTCTCGGGAGCCAGCCGTGCTCGTGTGCGAGTAGCGAAGTTCCTGAAAGTGGACGCCAGCGGAGCCAGTAACGTGCGTTACAAAGGCGATCCTACTGTGGAGCAGCGCCTGTCCGGCGGCAGCAGCGTGTCCAAAGAGTAGCAAATGTGGTATGGGCTTCCAGCCCGTCTGCGCAATACTTCGCTTGACGGGCTGGAAGCCCGTACCACAACCATTACTTTATCATCCCGTACTTTGCCTTAGCATTCGCCCGCGACAGCCCGTCGTAGTGCCACCACTCGGTCGTATTCTGCCGGAACCCAGCCTGGGTCATGGCTCGTCGCAGAATCTGGCGGTTGGCCAGTTGCGCCTTGGTCAGTTTTCCTTGCGCCACCATCTGCGACTCCATGCGTGGGTAGGCCAGCGGGCCGAAAAAATCGTAAGGGGTTCCCATATCCAGCGGAACCCCTTTTTCGTTCGCTACCGTCAAGTCAATAGCACAACCAAAGTTATGGATCGAGCCGATTTTTGGGTTAGCGACGTATTGCGGCTTCTGCCGCTCGGGTACTTTGATTTCGTCCCATAGAATTTGCTGCACCGAGTTAGGCCGGGCGGCGTCGTAAATCAGCAGCCGGTAGCCGGGATTCGTTTTACGGAGCAAAGTACTGGCCCGCGCCAGCTTTTTGGCGACTTCCAGCTGGAGATAGGCATTCTCTAAATCGCCATAGACATCTTTTTTGACAAAATTGTCCGTTGTCGAGTACTTCAACTCTACCGAAATGGTAGAATCGATTGTCTGCACGTTTACCAGGCCTTGTTTGATCATCTGCCGTTCCAGCGCGGGAATTGGCCGGAGTTCCGGCACCGTATCGGCGACGGAAACGACCGTTTGCGTGAGGGTACCGGGACTTTGAGAATCTTTGGAAGAACTTTGACAAGCGAAGTTGCTCAGCAAGGCCAGGAAAAGAATCAAACCGTTTTTTTTCATCGAATCGTTGGTAATTATCTAGCCAATGGTTTTTTGCGTCGGCGCATTTCCAGTAAATTACCGCATAATCTTTCAAAAAGGAAAAAGAGCAGGTGACACAAGAAACTGGGTAAAATTGCTAATCTACCTACCTTCGTCCACTACTCAGCGATGAATTTTTATGAAAGAAATAAGCGTCTTACTCGCCGATGACCACGAAGTCGTATTGGATAGTCTTGCAATGATGATCGCATCGCTGGAAGGCGTGACGGTGCAGGCCACGGCTAAAAGCGGACAGGAGGCGTTCGACCAACTGACCCGCACCCCGGTGGACATCGTACTGTCCGATATGCACATGCCCGAACTGAACGGCATCGAGTTGGCGCTGCGGCTACGGGAGTATTTTCCCGACATAAAGCTGATTCTGCTGACGATGGAGGAAGAGCCGGAAACCATCCGTGCGGCCATGCAGGCGGGGGCGTGGGGCTACGTGCTGAAGCGAGCCACGAAGAAGGAACTCGAAAACGCCATATTTTCCGTGGCCGGCGGCACTCGGTATTTTACCGAGGAAGTCCACCAACAACTAGCCCAAATTGCCAACGAAAGTACCCTCAACGGCCACGAAACCCCCGAAAGCGTCTCGTCGCTCAGCAAGCGGGAAATCGAAATCATCCGGCTGATTGCTAGTGAGGCATCGACCCAGGAAATCGCCGATCAGTTGTTTATCTCGCCCAGTACCGTCGAGACGCACCGCCGCAATATTTTCAAAAAACTCGACATTCACTCCGTCGTGGCTTTGACGCGCTTCGCGATCAGTAACAAAATCGTGTAGCAACGGGTAACGAAACTACCAGGTACTTTGCTCAGGCAGTTTTCTGACCTTTATTACAAACTTGCTGGAAGTAACGATCTCGATTTCTACCAGATCATTTTCGGAAACTTCGGTGTACATCTCTTTCGCTATCGACGCCTTGGGTATCTTGTCTTTAAAATCCCAATCTAAAAACAGATAAAAGGACGGCGGGCCGTCTTGAACTGGCGGAGTCACGAACTTACGGACGATACGCGCCCGGCCTACGTGCTTGGTCCCCGTCGTGAGTGCCTTATCGACCCTCCGGGCAAAAAGGAACCAAAACAAGCCGATGCCTAGTAAAGCCATGATGGCGAAGCCGATACTCAGCATAATGCCCGTTTCGGAGCTGTCGGAAATGATGCGGTAGAAAATAAGGATCAGCATACAGACGGCCACCATTTTCATACCCGAACTGATTTTGGTCTTATTGGCGTGAAGGTAGGCGATGTCTTCCTCCGACAGGTGTACGATGCCGGATGGCTTGGGGTTCTCGGGCCGGGGGGGATTGGTTGGCGATGTTTCCATGGGTGAGGGTTTAGGGTTCTAGGAATGAAAAGTAGGGCTAATCCACTTTTTTACCAACTGGATTGTCAGGTAGTTAGTAAACGGTACTTGGCGAATAGTCACCCGGAGGCGATTGCTGAAAGGCCGTTGATTTTGCTCTAAAGACCTATCTTTACCAGCCGTTTTACACCTGAAAGTACCATGACAAGAAAAATTACAATCCTCCTCCTGTTCGTATTCACTCTGACCTCGCCCGCACTTTTTTCTCAAAGCATGACGAAGATGGAAATTGAGCAGAGTGCCACCAAGTACCTGAAAAACAGTCTGCTTGCTTTCCGAGAATTCTTGGCTCTGCCCAACGATGGAAAGTACCCTGAACAAATCGAAACCAACCTGAAATGGTGTGAGAAGGCTTTCACCGACCTCGGCTTTGAAACCCGAAAGATCGTTTCCCAGGGTGTCCCGCACCTTTACGCCCAGAAAATAATCGACCCCAAAAAGAAGAACGTGCTGTTTTATTTGCAAATAGACGGACAGCCCGTGGACTCGTCGGCATGGCATCAAATGAGTCCGTTTCAAGCCGTTATAAAGGATAAAAACGGTAAGCCCGTCGATTGGAAATCGCTGGACACGGCCATCGACCCTGATTACAAAATCTTCGCTCGCTCGGCCTCCGATTCAAAAGGCCCGGCTTCCTGCTTCATGACGGCTCTGAAAATCATGCAGGACAAGCAGGTCGCGGCGGATTTCAACATCAAGGTCATCATGGATTTTCAGGAAGAAATGAGTTCGCCGACCATCGCCCAACTCGTGCAGGATCACCGCGATCTGCTGGCCGCCGATCGCCTGCTCATCATGGACGGGACGCGCCACATCTCCAACCTGCCCACGCTCACATTCGGGGCGCGGGGGATCTCTACCATCACGCTGACGGTCTTTGGCGCGAAGGAAAATCTGCACAGCGGCCAGTACGGCAACTATGCCCCGAACCCCGCCTTCGCCCTGGCGCGAATCCTAGCCAGCATGAAGGACAAAGACGGACGGGTACTGATCGACGGTTTCTACGATGGAATCAATATTTCGGAAGCAGACAAGAAAATCTTCGCCGCCATCCCTGAAGACCTGCCGGAACTCGATCAGCGGCTGGGCATCAGCCAGGCCGAAAAAGTGGGCGTAACCTACGAAGAATCCATGCAGTTCCCGAGTCTGAACGTGCGCGGGATGCGGGCGGGCTGGGTAGGGAAGGAGGTCAGGACGATCATTCCGTCCACGGCCGTGGCCGAGATTGACATCCGGCTGGTACCCGAAACCGAAGGGCAGCGCATGGTGAATTTGGTAAGAAAGCACATTGAATCCCAGGGCGTCACACTCACAGACGCCGACCCCACCCACGGCGAGCGAGCAAAGTACCCCCTGCTGGCTAGCTTCGACTACCGCATCGGCACGAAACCTTTCCGCACCGACATTGACTCCGACATTGGGCATTGGCTGGACAAAGCCATGACGCGGGCCGTGGACAAGCACGTGAATATCCGCGCTACGGGTGGCTCGCAGCCGATGGCGACTTTCATCGAAACGCTCGATTTGCCCGCTGTCTCCATCCGCATTCCCAATCCCGATAATAACATCCACGGCCCGAACGAAAATATCCGCATCGGGAATTTTCGGGAAGGGATTAAGATGTGTTTGGCTGTGTTGACGGAGAAGCTTTGAAACATTATAATTTTTAGAAAAACCCATGCAACACCTCGACCTCGATTTCGTCCGCCAACAATTCCCCATGTTCCAAACTGAACTGGGCCAAAAAATCGGCTTTCTAGACAATGCGGGCGGTAGCTACGTGGCCGGAGCGGTCATTGACCGCCTGACGGATTTTTACACCAATTACAAAGTGCAGCCCTACGGGGCCAACCCCATTTCCAACCGGGCGGGTGAAGCGATGGAGCTGGGGCGGCGCACGATGGCTGAACTGCTGAACGTGTCGGCGGATTTGATCACGCTCGGCGCTTCCTCCACGCAGTGTTTCAATACGTTGTCCATCGCCTGTACGCCTTTGGTGGCGAAGGGACGGTCGGCCGCTGCCGGTGAAGTCATCGTCTCAGAGCAGGATCACGAATCCAACATCGGCGGTTGGGAACGCCTTTGCCAGCAGCAAGGCGCGACGCTAAAAATCTGGCCAGTCGATCCCGAAAGCGGGGAGTTGGCTTTGGAAGATTTGGAAAAATTGCTGAGCAACAAAACGGCCATCGTCGCTGTGACGCACAGTTCCAATATCATCGGCACAATCAACCCGATCAACGAAATCGCGGCACTAGTGCATGGCGTAAATGCCAAACTCGTCGTGGACGGCGTGTCGTACGCCCCGCACGCGTGGCCTAACCTCGATGTGCTGGATGCGGATGCCTACGTATTTAGCACCTACAAAACTTACGGCACTCACCTGGGCGTGATGGTAGTGCGGGAGGATTTTTTGCAAGAACTGGCCCCGCAGTGCCATTTCTTCAATATGCCTTACCCCAACAAACGTCTGGATTCCGCCGGGCCTGATCACGCCGCCATCGCCGCGCTGGCGGGTATCGGCGACTACTTCGCTGCGCTGCACGACCATCATTTTGCAGGAAAAAAAGGTCTGCCGCTGCATCGCAAAGCCCGCGCCGTGGCGGCCTTGATGAACCAGCACGAGAACGAACTCTGCGCTTATCTGCTGGAAAACCTAAACGACCTGCCTGTACGGATTTTTGGCCGTAAAACCATCGAACAACGTGAAGCTAACATCGCGCTTTCTTCTCCCAAAATCTCTTCCAAAGCCCTCGCCGACGGACTAGCCGAGTACGACATCGCGGCCAAAAATGGCCATTTTTATGCCTACCGTTTGCTACAAGCGATGGGCGTAGCGGACATGAATGATGGGGTGCTGCGGATCAGTTTGTCGCACTATAATTCGCTGGAGGAAGTGGAGCGGTGCGTGGCGGGGCTGCGGGCGATGCTGGGCTGAGTTTAAATGACTGAATGGTAGTTTTTAGTAAATTATCTCATTGTTAAGTACTTATTACGAAACTGTTAAGTCTGAGACGGAAGTTTCCGAAACAGGGTTGAAATGCGGTAATTCGGCGTTTTCACCAACTCACCCATTTTCATGCACTACCCCAAGTCCCTTTTAGGCATTGCCATTCTGGCTCTGTTAGCCAGTTCCTGCATCAAAGACCACGACATTCAAAACCCTGCTCCCGGCGAAGACGCCGCGACCTTTAAAGAGGTGGCGCAAATCGACTTAGGCGAGTCAGGTGCCTCCGAAATCTCGGCCTACGACCCTACGACCAAGCGGCTTTTCACGGTCAACAATGCCGACAAAGCCCTGATCGATGTCCTGGATTTGTCGGCCTTCCCGACGGTAACGAAGTTGCAGTCCATCGACGAGTCGGCGCTGGGTGGCGTGGCCAACAGCGTGGCTGTTTCGGATGGTAAGCTGGCCATTGCGCTGGAAGCCACCAACAAGCAGGCCAACGGCAGCGTTATTGTCGTCAACACCAGCACTTTGGGGCAAATCAAGCAAATTGCCGTGGGAGCCTTGCCCGACATGGTTATTTTCAGTCCCGATGGCAAGTACATCGTCACGGCCAACGAGGGCGAGCCGAATTCGGATTATTCCGTCGATCCCGAAGGCTCGGTTTCTATCATCAATGTCACGGACAATTACAGCGTTAGGACGCTGACATTTGGTGCCTTCGCGGGTTCGGTGGCGCAGTTGGCGCAGGAAGGGTTCCGCATTTTTGGCCCAAAGGCGACCTTCGCCCAGGATGTCGAACCCGAGTACGTGGCCATTTCCGACGACTCGAAGAAGGCCTTCGTGACTTTGCAGGAAAACAACGGCGTGGCCGAAGTCGATATAATTAGCGGCACGATTACGAAACTGCACGGACTGGGTACTAAGGATTACAGCCTCACCGCCAACGGCATCGACCCCAGCGACAGGGACAACAAAATCGAGTTGGGCCCCTGGCCCGTTCGGTCGTTTTACCAGCCGGATGGCATTACCTACTTCACTCACAACGGATTATCGTACCTCATCACGGCCAACGAGGGCGACGCCCGGGATTACAGCACCTTTGCGGAGGAAGCCAGGATCGGTTCTTCCAGCGTCAAACTGGACCCGACCGCTTTCCCCGATGCCGCTACGCTGAAAAAGAACGAAAACCTGGGCCGCCTGAAAATCACGAACACGCTGGGCGACACGGACGGCGACGGCGACTACGACATTCTGTACGGCTTCGGCGGACGTGGCTTCAGCATCATCAATGCGGCCAATTTCCAGTTGGTGTACGAACCCGGCAAAACCTTGGAAGAAGAGGTCATCAGGGCGGGCAGCTACGACGACGACCGCTCCGACGACAAAGGCGTGGAGCCGGAAAACGTGACGGTGGGCATGGTCGGCGGCAAGCCCATTGCCTTCATCGCCTTGGAACGCGCCAACGCCGTGGCCTTGTACGACCTGACTAACCCGATCATCCCGCGCTTCCTGAAAATTTTGAAAGTCGGCATCGGCCCCGAGGGAATTGCGTTTGTATCCGCAGATAAAAGCCCCAATAAGAAAAGTCTGCTCGTTGTCAGCAACGAGGTGGATGGAACAGTAAGGTTTTATCAGCCGGATTGAGGTCTGTTTTTCGATGTTTTTAATAAAATTTGAACGCCGCAAGCGGGGGGGGATTTTTCCTGCTTGCGGCTTTTTTCGTGCATTCGCGTTCATTTAGACGCGGATTGCTTTCGCCTGAGAGACGCGATTTATCGCGTCTCTACTCCGTAATCTCGAAGATTCGTTGTATCACTTCATTCAGCTGATTCTGCGCTTTGGCTCCCGTTGGCACTTCGATGCGGCCGATGGCGGGTAGCATCGGCTTATCGTCGAACCAGCGGTAGGGCCTTTGGTGCCACGACTCTACCGCGTGCTGACCTGCGTCCTCGGGGTGCAGCAGGAACAGGCCCCGGATGCGCGCGTCGCCCCCGCCTCGGCGACTGATGCCGTGCAGGTACTTGGGAATGATCGACTTGTAGGTGAAACGCCGGATGGTTTCGACGGTCTGGTACTTGGCGTCGAAAACAATGAGTTCGCTTTGTTTCGCTTCCTCGCGGCGGTATTCGATGATGAAGTCTGGTTTTAAAGCCCGCTTACTCTGCGAATAGAGCGCCGTTTGGTGCGTATCGGGCAGGCGTTCGTAGTAGAGCGTCAGGTGCAGCCCGTCGTGTGGGGCGAAATGGTAAGCGCCCGTGTACGCCTCGTCTTCTTCCAGAATACCCCGAGACGGCTGGTCGGCCGGGGCGTGGAGGAGCGGGAAACCCATCTTCTCAATCGCCTCGATCATTTGAAATAAGCAGTACAACTCGTACAGCTTGTCCATCGAGCGCGTCCCGGAAAACAACTCCTGCGCCCCCGACTGCAAATCCTTGTCGCGGCTGAACCATTCCTGAATCGGATCGAGCAGGGCGCGGTAGTGTTCGCGGGTCTCGAAGCCCTCGGCGCGGGCCGGAAACTCCGGGCGAGGGAACGAAACCGGGAGGTAAAGCTGAAAAAAGTGCAGGGCGGTTTCGGTTTGTTCGATCACCGCGCCGCAGTCATTGAGCAGCTTGCGGTAGTAGCGCAGCAGTTGGCGGCTGGGAAGGCCGCCCCGCTGGCTGACTTCCCAGGTCAGTTGCTCCACTTTTTTGTGCAGCTGACGGCGGCGACTCGTACAGTACTCGCGGATGCTTTCGAGGTAGCCGTGGACGATCTGGTTTTCGTAGATATCCGTGTTCTCCCGCAGGTATTCGACCTGCACCTCCGACATATTGAACAGCCGATTGCCGACGCGCAGATTGGCGGTAGCCGGATTGTTGGTGCGTTCCAGGGCCGAAAGGTTGTCCATCAGCCAGTACAGCGAGGCGTCGGTGGTCTCGATGTCTTCCGACCACGGTACCACTTCTTGCTGCGGCGTAAGCCGCGAGCGTGGCGCGAGGCGAAACAACGGCAGTTGTCGATTCAGCTTTTCCAGGTCGGTATGCAGCTTTTTGAGCATCCAGAACAGGTGCTGCCGCTCGATGGGTACACCCGTGTTGCGCGACTTTACCAGCGAAAAGGGCTGCCAGTAATCCACCCCTTTTTCCAACAAATAATCGAAAATGTGATTGACCTCACCCGGCCTGATTTTGCTGGGCAATACCTCGAAACTACCCAGCCGCCTGGGTTCGCCCTCGCCGTCTTCCACGGCTACCTCACAGCTACCGAAGAGATTGAGAAATATCTTGCCGTATTGCACCCGCTGCCGCTGACCGGGAATCAGTTCCACCTCAGCCGAAGTGCGGCGCTCGTCTTCGTCTTCCAACTCCACGTAGCGCAGGCACTCGTACAGGTGTCGTCCGTCTGGCGCCACGGCCAGCAGCGACAGCTCGTACGACACCTCCGAGAGCCACACCAGCGCGTTGGGCGGCAGCATTTCGGAACTCTCGAAAAGAAAAGCCACGAAGTCATTTTCGCTGATTTCCGGCGGCGCGTCCGCCGATTTCTCGACCAACTGAAATGACTTTTCCTGGCTGTATCGCTCCGATTTATGAAGTACCGTGGCGTTGACGATCATACGAAAAAGCGGTAGTTGTAGTAATTAGCGTCGCCGTTGCGGATGATGCGCCGCAGGCTCAGGGCCGAGCTGGGCAGGAACTGGTCGATAAGGTCGTGCAAATCGTTGAGCCGCTTGCCGAACTTCTCGCCGCGTCCGGCGATGAGCGGCAGGATTTGTTGGTTAAAAGCGTAGTCGAAGGCATTTTGGGCGTTGCCGTTGTCCTCCATCACCTGTTGCGCAATGGCGCAGTACTTGCTCACGTCGCGCTGCTTGCGGGGGTTGATGATAATCGGAAGACCGTCCTCCTCGTTCTCGAGCAATTCCCTGATTTCGTTGAAAAGATTCAGTGAATTACTCGCCATTTCGTAGCTGCCCTCGCTGGGGTTGAGCATCTCTTCCAGTTGCTCGGTGGAGTAGTAGTCGGTGACCGATGGCAGCGTGACGGGCTTCTCCACCCGAATCGTGTCTTTGGGCGCGGTCAAGCGCACCACGGCCACGCGGTCGAGCAGGCGCGGCGAGAGGGGTTCGGTGGTATGATCGTAGTTGATGGTAGCGATAAAGCGCAGGCCCTGACCCAGGCGGAGTTCGTCGAGGTTGCTGGCGTTAGGGATGCGCAGCACCCGCTCGGAGTCGGGGTCGGTGAAGCGCATGAAGTCAGACCAGTAATGCTCCATCGGGCTGAGGTTGGCCTCATCGAGCAGCACCCAGTAAGGAATGTCCAGCCCCCGGCGCGTCCCGGCGTCGCAGCTTTTCAACACGTCGAAAAGTCCGGTGCGGGCTTGTTGGAAATGGTTACTGATGGCGTTGTAGTAACCGATGAAATCGCGCTGCGAGGTCCAGCCCCGCGCCGTGGAAATAGCCAGGAAGCGCTCTTTCAGGCCAGCCGCCGCCGCCAGCTTGGTTACGAGCGAGGTTTTGCCCACGCCCGGCAGCCCGGCGAACACGGTCAGGAAATTCTGATTGATGGTGATGAAGTAATTGGCCAGGTCATTGAACTCGATCCGGCGGTCGAGCCTGTCGAGATTCTCCCTTATTTCCTGCAAATACTCCCGCAAGGGCGGCACATCTTCTTTCAGTTTCAGCGCGTCCAGCGCTTCCCGAATGTTGTTTTGTTCCGTCTCCCCAGTGGTGGAAGGTACAATGCCGTTGACCCAGTCGATGTACGGTTTTACTTCAAAAAACTTGGAGCGTACTTCCTCGGTATTGCTAAAATGCTCCTTCAATTCTACGAGACTTTTTTCTAACCCTGCTTTTAATTCTTCTTTGAGCCTTAACTCCCGCGTACTTTCGGCGAGTAGCTTTTTCTTCCTCTCGCGATCTTTCTCCAACTGCTGAATTTGCGCTTCGAGCGAGCGGGCCGAGGCGTACTTGAGGCGAAGGTTTCCGTCGTTCAGTAGTTCGTTGATGAGCCGCTGCTGGGGAGCGGGCAGGGTCGTTAGCCGTTCGTCAAGAGCCACGCCGCCCGGCTGCTGTCGTAATTGTTCCAACTCTTCCCGTAGCCGCTTCAACTCGCCGCTTTGTTCGGCGTTGGGCTGTTCATTAATTCTCAAATAATCCTCGACCTTCTTCTTGCCGATCGGGTTTTCTTCCAAATATTGAGAAATAAAAACGGGCAGCCGCTTGGAAAACCATTCGTCGGAATTACCCAACAAAGACTTCAACCGATTCAGCTTGGCCTGCTCGACGGGCGACGGGTTGGTAGCTGAACTAAGGGTTTTGCCTAATTGCCGGATGTCGTTGACGGTAGATAAATCGGTGATATTTTTGGCCCAATCCAGCAGGTCGGTCGGGGAACCGTAGTAGATGCTTTCCTTAGGCACCCGTTGGTCTTCCAGTAGTTCGCTTACGCTAATCAGATAGTAAAAACTACCATCCTGGTGGACATGGTGGTGCTTTTCGGCGTCGTTGACATTGATTTTAAAAATACAATAGTCAAGACCCGGCTCGGCCCGCAGGAGCAGATTTACGCCGTCTTCTTCGTCTATTTTTCTAGAACTAAAATTAAAGGGGCCATAGATAAAATCGCCCATTCGGATAAATACATCGTTTAGCGGATCGACGGTTTGCCAAATCCAGTACTCCTGTTCTGGATCAAACGGACGGCCCGAATCGAGGATACGGCAGAACTCGCTGTTATTCGGGGCCAAGGCATTTTCGCCCGTACCCGTGAACAATGAACTACCGTCATACTCGGGATTATGCGAAGCATTTTGTTCATAGGTTTGGATAAAAAGCTCGTTATCAGCGTAACCCTCGTTGAGCGCGACGTAATCACGGTGAATAAAAATGCATTCATTGTTAGGGAAATCTTTTTTTAAATCTTCTACCCGAACCCAGCGGTCTTCGCGTTCGACGAAGACGGGCGTTAAGTACCCGAGGTGGGGGTTGGAATAATGCGATCGGTTTTTCTTTACTACGGCTCTCATATTTTAGTTTACAGTTGACACCGCGGGGCGCCCCGTGGCGGTCGCCGATGCGATTGATAGTTGCGCAGGAAATGCGGAATAAATTTTTTGTAAAAAGAGAAATGCTTACGCGCTTAATATACGTAAGGTAGTTTTTAACTAAAACTTGTCACGTGGGCGGCATGGTTTTTTAACTGTTTTGGTTTGGATTTGATTTTTTTGAAACAAACAAAATATAAGCATGGATTGGGGTAAGATGATAGGAAAGGGCGATTATTTTGAGGTCGCGAAGGGTATTTGGGGCATGAAAGAGTACTTCGTGAACGTCTATATGGTGCAAAATGAGGACGACGGGAAATGGGTACTTGTGGACACAGGACTCCCTATTTCGGGAAGTAGCGTCAAAAAAATGGCCGACGATCTCTTCGGCGAAGGTACTCGCCCGGCCTGCATTATCCTCACCCACGGTCATTTCGATCACGCGGGATCGGTCAAGGAACTGGCGCAAGAATGGAATATCCAGGTCTATGCCCACGCTATGGAAATGCCTTACCTCACGGGCCGTTCCTCGTACCCGCCTGCCGACCCAAGCGTGGGTGGTGGCCTGGTCTCCGATCTTTCCTGGACCTTTCCGATGGGGCCGATTGACATTCGGCGGTGGGTCGCACCGCTACCCGCCGACGGTCACGTGCCTGGTCTCGATGGCTGGCGGTGGTTGCACACGCCCGGTCATGCTCCCGGCCACATTAGCCTGTGGCGCGAGGATGACAGGACGCTCATTGCGGGGGATGCCTTGGCAACGGTGAAGATGGAGTCGGCCATTGCTACCATCACGCAGCAGCGGGAACTGCACGGTCCGCCGATGCCTGTCACCTACGACTGGGGAGCTGCTGAAAAATCTGTCCGCAAACTGGCCGATTTGAAACCAAAAGTGATTGCCGCTGGTCACGGTCAACCCATGCGCGGCAAGGCCATGCGGCAGGAACTCGAACAGTTAGCCAACAATTTTTACCGTCTGGCGCTGCCCGCGCAGGGCCGTTATCGCAACCGCCCGGCGCTGGTCAATGCCAGCGGAGTGGTGTTCTTACCACCGGCCGTGGATAAGAAAGATTCTACCCTGAGTTTGGTGCTGGCGGGCGTGGCCGGGGTCGTGGCGTTTGGGGTCGTGGTGTTTCTGCGGCGACGGCAAATGATTGCGTAGCATGTGAATTTTTGAATCCGTTGGTGGAAGCTATCAGAGCTTTTTACTTCTCGCCCAGCCATCCACGCTTTTTCTCCTCTGCCTTCCCAGAAATCTTCCCTTCCGTAAGCACCGTGCTATACGATACATCCGCTTGAAGTACCATCTCTGCGGTATACTCTTTCCCAAATCTTTCGAAAGTCACTTTTACCTTATCACCGGGCTTATAAGCAGCCAACAGATTTTGCACGTTAGCGTCTTCGGCAATCGGCTTGCCGCCAAGAGAGGTTAATTTATCACCTTTGGCAAGTCCAGCCTGGTAGGCGGCACTGCCTTCAATGGGCTGGGCGACCAATATGGCTGCCTTATCCCTGACATCCAGATAGGCTCCTGAGTAAGCCTTTTTAGAGTTCACTGGCTGGAAGCTCACGCCGACGGATTTCAGCAATGTCTTGTAATCCGGCATTTGTGAGTCGAAAACGTACCTACTGAAAAACTCACTGCTAAATTTTTGTCCCGCGTAGCTTTCCAGCGCCAATTGCAAGTCGCGAACGGTGTAGGGAATCTCGCTCTTACCGTAAGTTTTCCAGACAGATTGCATGAAGCCATCGAGTGACAACTCTCCGCCTAAATCACGCAGCGAAAGATCAAGGGCCAAGCCCAAAACGCTGCCATAAGTATAGTAAGAAATGAATGTGTTCTCCCGATTGACCGGGTCGATGGAGGCCGCCGCGTCTACGAAGGGCGCTTGATAGCTCATTTCGACGGGATTGAAGTACTTGCGGGCGGGCGAATTGATGACGTAGTTGAGACCACCCGCCAGTCCATCCACGTAGTCTTGGGGCGAGATAACGCCCGCCCGGCAGAGCATTAATCCCGTGTAGTACTGCGTGAAACCCTCGGCAAACCACAGTTCACCCGACATATTGGCCTCGGTGTAATCGAAGGGTTGCAGCGATTTGGGCCGAATGCGTTCCACGTTCCAGCCATGAAAGAACTCGTGGGCGACCGTGCTGGCGTTGCGGGTCAAGCCGCCATCGGCCAGGCTGCGGGTGCTGGTCAGTACCGTCGAGTTGCGGTGTTCCATGCCATCGCCCGATACGTGTGGCAGGTAACAAGCCAGGAAAGTGTAGGTACCAAAGTCGTAATCGGGTAGTTCGCCGTACACGGCTTTTTCCTGTGCCACAATTTTCTTGACGCTTTCCATATAGGTATCCAACTCGGCGTCGGTGCCGTCGTGGTGCAGCGCGAAGCGAATGGTGTACGACTTGCCGTTAGAAGTTTCGGTGAATTCGCGCAGCGAGAAATTGCTGATCTCAGTCGGACTGTCCATGAAGTAGTCCAGGTTGGGGGCCGAATAAATGTCGCCGCCCAGCGGCCGGAGTTGCGTGGCGACCTTCCATTTCAGATCAGCGCGGAGCCTGAAATGTACCTGGATAGGCCGCTGCGGGTAGTCGGCGGCGTACATGAACGTAGCGGGAATGTTAAGGTGGGCGTGGGTTTCATCGATTTGTGAGTAGGTGCCATCGCCCCGGTCGGCAAAGAGCGTGTATGTGACCCGAACAGTGCCGTTGTGGCCGCTGACGTCCCATTGGTAGGGGTTGGGCCGCGTGACGGTGAGTGGTTTGCCGTTTTCGTCGGTGGCTTTTACGTCGTAGACATTCTTGGCAAACTCGTGCAGGGCGTAACGTCCCGGCGAGGTGCGACTCATGCGCAGGGCCAGCACTTTGGGTTCGAGCGCTTTGAAAGTGGCTGTCACCAGTGCCTCATGGTGAACGGCGTTGGGGAACTCAATTTCGTACTCGTGGGCGGTTTGGGCAAGAAGAGGCCCTTCGGCTACGCTCAGGATGACAAGTAAAATGCGAGAGAGGAGGAAAGGGGGCCGCCCGGTGGGAGAGAGGAGCGATCCGTCGATACGGAAAGGAAGATAGGAGCAAAACTTTTTCATAGGTGGCAGGGAGTGTCGTTTTGTTGTTGATTGCAAATCCTGCCAAAGTTAAACAGAAAAGCAGATCGGCGCGGCACACTTTTTTATCCCGTGAGGAATCTCTATCCACTATTAATCAAATAAAACTTAGCTTCCTGACCCATGAAGATTGGTGGCAAACTGCTCAAAAAGCTAAAAAAAACATACGCGCCTTCCAGCCTGATAGACTTCACCTTCGAGCGCTACGACGCTGCCATGAAAACCGACGAGGCGGGTCATCCCATCCTGCTTTTTATTGGTAAAAAAGGGGAGGACGGAAAAATCAGGGGCCACCGCTTCGTTCGTACGCTCATCCGAGACCAAGCCGACAAAATCATCAAAGACCACTGGGACAACCACGGGAAGGTATAGGCCATGAAAGAAAACCTCGAACTAAAAAAAGTCCTCGACCTCATCGAAACCGCCATCCGCCCCTTCCCGAAAGCCGCCATGTTCGAGCTGCGGGAACGAGGCTACGACTCGCTCTTCGAGCAGTTGATTTCCTGCGTCGTTTCCATTCGCACCCTCGACGAGACAACCATCCCCGTGTCGCTGGCGCTGTTTGCCGAGGCTCGTACGCCCGAAGCCATCCTGAAACTCAGTTCTTCCCGCCTGACCGCCCTGCTCTATGGCAGCACCTACCCCGAACAGAAAACGAACACCATCCTGGGAATCGCGAAAGCCGCCGTAGAACAATACGAAGGCCAGCTACCCGCCGATTATACCAAATTAACTGACCTAAAGGGTGTAGGCCCCAAGTGCGCCAACCTAGCACTGGGCGTAGCGGCGGGCCACAAAGCCATCAGCGTGGATGTTCACGTCCACCGTGTCATCAACCGCTGGGGCTATGTCGCCACCAAACAACCCGAACAAACCCTAAAAATTTTAGAGCAAAAAGTACCCGTCGAACTCTGGACTGAAATCAACCGCCTTCTCATGCCCTTCGGCAAACATATCTGCACGGGCAACTTACCCAAATGCTCCACCTGCCCCGTGCTGCCCTGCTGCGAACAGATAGGAGTAACGAAGCATCGGTAAGGGCCATCGGCAGTTGGCTATTATTTTTTCGCATCAAGTTGCTGGTAGATAGATTTCACTCATCACCGATCACTAAAATATGGCTTCCCACTTAACCTTGCACCCCTGGAACGTCACGCCCGCCGAGGCAGTAGGGTTACAGGAGGATTTGCGGCAGCATATCATGGTTCAGCCATTGACTAGTCCGCCCGAGACTATTGCGGGCTGCGATATTTCTTTTAATAAATACGAAGAAACCGTTTATGCGGGGATCGTGGTGCTACGGCTGGATACATTGGAAGTAGTGGAGGAAGCGGGGGTGATTACCACGGCTACGTTTTCTTACGTACCCGGCTTGCTGACTTTCCGCGAAGGCCCGGCCCTGCTGGAAGCCTGGGAAAAGCTTAAAACCGTTCCCGATGTCGTCATGTTCGATGGCCACGGCCTGGCGCACCCGCGCCGCCTGGGCATCGCTACCCACATGGGGCTGTGGCTCGACCGCCCTGCTTTCGGCTGCGGCAAGTCGGTGTTGGTCGGTACTTTTACTGAACCCGCCCCCGAGCGTGGCAACTGGTCACCGATGATACATAAGGGCGAAACAATCGGCGCGGCTTTACGCACAAAGAACAAAGTCAATCCAGTGTTCATATCGCCTGGCCATCTCATTGACCTGACCACCGCCGTCGACCTTACGCTTCGTTGTGATGGCGGCTACCGCCTTCCAGAACCCACTCGGCGGGCGCATTTATTCGTGAATAGATTGAGGAAGGGGGACACCGAAGGCTTGTAAGGTCGAACCTGTGTGTTCGCCCGATTGCAGAATCAATTGCCGTATTGCCGGCTTACCGCTTGATGGCGGGAAACAATAAGCATCAAAAAAAGCTCCGCCGAAACCTCGGCGGAGCTTACTTATAAAAAAATTGCAGATCAATAATTCCGGGCCTTCCCCTTCGCCGAAGTGAGCGAGGCTTTCAAAGTATCGAGGGCAGCGGTGATGGCCTGCATAATCGTATCCTGATTCTCGGTAACCACGATGGGAGCCATCCCTTCCATGCGGGCTTCCATCAGGCAGCGTTTGTCTTGACTACCTTCTTTATGGCTGTTCTCATCCGAGAGATGCACCTCCACGCGGGTGAGCTGCTTGCTGAAACGGCTCAACTTGTCATTAATCAGGGCATCGAGTTCCGCTTCAAATGCTTCGTGGACGGTGATGTGATTGTCGGTGTTTATCTGGATAATCATTTTTTATTGGATAGTTGAAATTGGAGACAGGGCCGCCTGTGCGGCTGATAGTGTCGTTTGAGGAATTAACAACGAATTGGACGTATCTGTTTCGGCTAAAAGAACAATGCCATCATCGCGTCGCGGAACTATTAACTCTCCACTCAATCAATTCCTCCCTTCCGCGTCGGTGACCTTTGCTCCGGCCAGGATGTAGGCTCGCCGTTGCGACCGATGGGAACGCGCCTTTCTTTGGAGGTACTTTTATCGTCCTCGCTGGCCATGTAAACCAGAATCGCAGCCAGGATCACGTTATCTTCCACGTCGTCGAAAACGATCTTGTCATAGGTGTCGAGGTTCGTGTGCCAGGTGTAGTTCCCGTACGACCAGCTCAGCGAACTAAGCGAAAAAGCCGGAACGCCCGTCGCCAGGAAAGAGGCGTAATCGGAGCCACCACCGCCGGGATTGCCAGGGAAGTCGTACTTGATGTCTTTTTTGATGTCGTTGGGTACTTTGTTCATCCAGCGACCCAGGTAGTCGTAGGCGTCCACGAAGCCCTGGCCCGATATGTTAGCCACGCGGCCCGTACCGTTGTCCTGGTTAAAGAGCGCCTGGATTTTCGGCATCAGGTCAGGGTGATCTTCCACGAAGGCTCGCGAGCCATTAAGTCCCTGCTCCTCGCTGCCCCAGTGGCCGACGAGGATCGTGCGCTTGGGGTTGGGGTACACCTTTTTCAAAACCCGCATCGTTTCCATCATCGTGATGGTACCCGTGCCGTTGTCGGTGGCACCCGTACCACCGTCCCAGGAATCGAAGTGGGCCGACAGCATCACGTACTCGTCGGGTTTTTCGGTGCCTTTGATTTCGGCGATGGTGTTGAAGGTCGGTACCACACCCGTTTCCTTTGACTCGGCCACCAGGTTGATGACAGGCTTGTCCCCGCTCTCGACCAGCCGATAAACCAGACCGTAGTCTTCCACGCTCAGGTCGATAGTGGGTACTTTTTTGGTGTAGGCGCCGAAAATTTTGTTGGCCCCAAATCCCTGCGACCAGTAAGAGGTGACGATGCCCAGGGCCCCGGCGTCTTCCAGCGCAATAGGCAACTCGCGGCGACCGAAACCTGTCTTGCGTAGTCGCTCATACCATGCTCTGGTCATTTCGTCGCGGTCTTTTCTTAATTTACTGAAAGAAGAGTCCGTCGCGAATTCCTTCCAGTTGTAGTCGGGCCGCCCGGTGGGCTGCAGCATCGAAATCATCACCAATTTACCCTTGGCGTTGGGTAACCACTTTTGGAACGCCAACGAATCGGCGAACTCAGGCAGGATAATGACTTCGGCCTTCACGCCATTCTTCGGCGTTGGTGGACTCCACGCCAACTGCGTCCCGGCCAGCGTCTTGACCCACGGACTCACCAGGTCGATGTGCGTGATGCCGCGTTCCCAGCCGCGCCACTCGCCCCATTTTTCGTTGCGGGCCGGGATGCCCCAGGACTCATATTTCTTCACCGCCCAGTCGTGGGCCTTCTTCATGCCAGGGCTACCCACGAGGCGCGGTCCGATACCGTCCATCAGTTCGTGAGCAATTTTTTGGAGTTGAGAGTTGCTTTCTTCTTCCTTAACGATCTTGTCGATGACATCGTTTTGGGCTTGGGCGAAAGAAAATAAGGTGACAAAGAGAAGCAGTAGGAGACTGTAATGCTTTTTCATGGAATCAGAGATTTTATTGATTGTTGGGCTAAATATATTGGCTGGAAGTGAGAAAACCGCGTATTCTCAAATAGTTTTGGGTAGGAGTGACTCTTTGCGATGCTGTCTGTTTTTCGTCAAAATGCCACCCCCAACTTCACTCCGCCCCAAACATGCTCCCGCCCAGTCTTAAACTCCCGGCTGAGATAAGTGCGGTAGTACTCCGCGTAAAATTTTCTGACTCTTAGCACCACGCCGTAATTATGCTGAAAAGTAAAGCGGTTAATTTCACTGGCCGGAATAGTGTAGGGACTACTGCGATTGAACAATCCGCTTTGCAGCGTGGCATCGTAGCCTACCAAACTACCCAGCGGCTGACTGTACACGTAAATTTGTAAATTCTTTTTTCTGGGCTTTAAGGAAGAAGAAAAAGCAGAATCGAAGTACCCCAGCGAAAGCATTAAACCCGCCTGTACTTTATCTGACAGCGTCCCCAACCTGATTTGGGCGTTAGAATTTAGCGACAGGAAATCCGGAACAGCAATTAACTGCCGTTCGTGGTTCAGTTCGTAGTTCACAACTACGTCGTTGCGGATCTGGTACTGCCAGCCGTGCGGCTCCGCGTCGCCCGACCAGCGGTGGATGGCCGTTTGCATCTGTCCGGCAAAAGCCGCCTGGCCCACCATGCCCAGGCTCAATACTGAACTGAGCCGCTGTCGCCGCGCCGTATCCACCGAAACCGAAAAGGATTTGAGCATGATGACGCCCGCGAAGGGCCGATCGCCGCGCAGGATTTCGTCGCTCTTGATGCTGGTGGGCGTGAAACCGAAATGTTCGAAGGCCAGTCCGTCCAGCCTCGGGCGATTTCTGTAGCGAAGGTGAATTTTGGACAAAGGATTTTTAGCAAAAACCGGATGCGCTATTTCAAAACTGTACCCCTGCGTGTAGTAGTAGTCGGTTCGGCTGCGGGAAAAGAAGTCGTTGTCGTAATGAAATCGGAAGTAGCCCTTACCTGGAATATCCCGTTGCGTAGCGGTATTGTCGATCCGCTGGGCTATACTGAAGGCGGGAAGGAAAATGATGAACACAAGGAAGAAGCAATTTTTGCGCATAGCTTCAAATACGCCTTAGCTGTTTGGAAAGATCGGAGACTCTCCTGCTCCTCGTTGTCCTCCAAACTTTTCATTTACCCGCTCGTACAATTCTGAAGGCACAGGGGAATCCACTTCGCTGATTTTTGGGTTGGGCCGCACCCAGTCCAGGTAGCCTTTGGCCCAGGCGTAGGCGAGTCCCAAAGCGAGGATGCCGACGAATACCGCCATTTCGGCTAAGGCAAACCATCCCCAGCGACCGTCTGTTTGGGCTATTAAATCCTCTCGGCCAAAAACGACCGCCCAGGGAAAGAGGAAAACCAATTCCACCTCGAACAGCACGAAGATCAGCGCTACGACATAAAACCGCACGTTGAACTGCACATTGGCATTCCCCACGGGATCTTCGCCCGACTCATAAGTAGTATTCTTCTCAGGGTTTGGGTTGTCAGGTCGCAGCAATCGGCCCACACCCAAGACCGTACCCAACAGTACGAAGCCTGCAATGATAAAAAGTAAAATAATCCCGAAGTCCGTCAGCATAATTTTTCTCTCGTAAGGTCGAACAAGCGCACCTGCAAGCCCGTGCATGTACTTAACTGCATAGTGTTTGATGTTCTTCGCTCAATCACGAAGCACCAGTCCATCTATTGCAAAGGTAGCAAAACACTGCTCCGCTACCCGTACCAATTTTATTTAACAAAAAATGCAAAAAAAATTGCATTATGATATAAATATATCATAGCTATACCTTATATTTGTGGTATAGATTTATATTAAACTTGAAATACATGGAAACGACCAATAACGAAAACCAACATATATCCGCCGCTCCTGCCAGCTTGAGCGTAATGCAGCAAACCGATAGTGCTTTGGTAGCAGCCAGCGAGCAGAAATACCTGTACTTCGAGGGACGGCCTCGCGAGTACCGATTTAATGGCCAGAATGGTCAGTTCAACCTTTACGGCGATCGCGTGTTGACTGATGCTTCGGGACGCCTAGTTTCAACTTTTTCTTTTCAGCCCATTGCCTACCGCATCTTTGAAGACGGACTCTTTGGTCGGTCTTTGCGGGAGTTGTGGGCCGAGCTTTTCTTCATAGACGAAGACAACTGCGTGTCGTCCATCATGTTCAATAATACGTCGGTTAACGAATTGTACCGTCTGTTGGAACCTATCCTGTACGAACGTAAGTCGCTGTGTGACGTGGTGCTGACGATCAAGCCCGAGCGCGTACAGAGCAAGAGCGATCCCAATAAGTCGTGGTTCATTGCTCGCTTTTCTTACGAAACTGCCAAGCCCGAGCGCATTTCCGAAATGCGGGAGTTCGTGAAAACGCACCGCGTATTTCGTAACGAAACGTTGACGGTTTCTGCCCAGCATAAGCTGGTGTCGCAGGGCTACTACTTGGCCATTGACCCGTTGGATGACTACTCGTTGCAGCAGGCAGCTTGAATTGGTTGAGAGTTGAAAGCTCTTTCGACTCAGATGACCAGAGTATGGCAGCGTTTTGCCAATCACATAATCAAAAAACTAAATCATGACTAATAGTGGATTTATTGCCCTGCGGGGACAGCACTCGTTCCACATGGTGGATCGAAAAAGTATCAAAGAAGTTGAAATAGGGGAGCGGAAGACGAAAGTAGTTACGCCTTACCACACGCTGGAAGTGGAGACGATGTATAACGCGCTGGCACTGCGCTCGCTTTGCGAAGAGCCGCTGCCAGACATGTTTGTGGCTAAGGAAGATTCGGGCGACGAATTCTACCCAAGGCTGAACGACCTGCCGTTCTAAGTGATATGGTACGGTCGGGCTCACGCTCAGGCATCTTGCCCGCTTGGTATAACAATTCTATCAACGGCAAGATGCCCGTACCACACATATCAAGAAAAAACCTCTTTTCCTTGAACGGTGCCATTGCGGTGGGAATGATTGATGACCTCGCGCAGAATAATGATCTGCTGTTTTAAAAGTTCGATGGTTTCGTTCCGGTCGGCAATCTGCTTTTCCAGATTCTGGTTGCGCTCATTCAAACGGTCAGACTGTATTTGCGGAGTACTACCGCTCGGATTCATGTAGGGTTCACCCGTGCCCCGCAGCAGCCAGTCGCCATTAATGTCATCGAAGCGGTTTGTGATGCTCACCAGCGTGTCATAGCTGGGTTTGGTTCGACGATTCAGGATGGTATAGAGCTTGGCGGGCTTGTCGAAGCCCAGTTCCTTACTCAGCCCGTAAACGGTCATTCCTTTATTTTCTAGAAGGAATTCGATGCACTCATGAATATCAAGTGGTGTGTCTTTCATCTTTTATATAATTTGGCTATATTTGCTGCGGTTCACAAAAATATCAATTAGTTCCCGGTTTCCAATAGCTTATTTGTAAAATATACTTTTAACTAATTTTTATTGTATATGGAAAATGTGAAAGAATACTCGGATTGGACGCGGCCGGAGGTGTCGCCCGAGTGGGAATTATTTAGAAGCGTGCAGCAAATGAGTTGGGATGACCTAGCTACAAATGCAAATCGTTGTTTGCTCGATATGTATCGTAGCACCGAACTCGGACTGGATCTGCAGAAGGCGCTGTCTTCTCCCAAGCTCAACCAACTTGGCGAGAAACATGGAAAAGATTTGGTCTGCCGCTTGATTGCGCTGACAGTTCTGGTTTATTTCGACCGTCTTCCCAAAAACACCGAAGCCAATTTCGGTACGTGGCGGCTGCGACAAACCGCCGAGTGGCTGTACGACACCTATTCCTGCGAAAGCTTGCGGGATTTGATGTACGCCTTCCGCCGGGCGCAGGGCTATTATGCCCATGACCTTCTGGAAGTGATGACCAACTACCTGGAATGGCGGGCGGGTAAATTAGAAGCCATCCACCAGGCCCGTAGCCAGGCAGTGGCGAGTCCCTGGCCTAACAATTTTAAGGAGAAACTGCCGCAGCGCTGGTTTCTCGGATACCAAAACTCAGCGAATGGAAGCAACAGTCAGGAAGCCGCGTAAGCGTAAAGTAAAAGTACCCGCCGCGCCGGAAGTGCCCGACGTGGTATCTGTGAATAAGGAGGACGCAACCGCCAAAAAGCCGCGAAGGCGTAAGGTGTATAATGCCAAAAGAGAAATCGTTTTCTTAACGCCCACTGTACCCGAGACAAAGCCCAATATGGCAGCGAAAAAGCGTGGGATCAAAAAAGATGAGGCTGTCCCTGAATTGAAAAATGCTCCGGCGAATAGTATTGAAAAACAAGAGACTCCCGTAAAGTCTCCGCGCAAGCGCAAAGCAAAAGTAGTTGCGCCGAGCACAGACTTGACAGTAGCAGTGGTTCCCACACCGGAGGAAAAAGTGGTAAAATCGACCCGCAAACGCAAAACAAAGGTACCTGCTGCCGAGGCAGAAACTACTCTTCCTGAAACTCCAAAGCCTGCTAAAAAGAAGAAAGCTACCCAAGCTAGTTGGGACAAATGGGTGAAAACTACCGTGGTGGCGGTCAGCCCCGATGTCTGGAACATTCACGCTTCCGAACTGAGCCATAATTCTCAATTCCTTACCGATCTGAGAAAACTACCCACTCGCGTCCTGCTTGACACCCCCGCCCTGGATTACTTATTCCGTTGTCCTGACCGCCTGTCGCACAACGCGCGGTTGGTGCTGAATGAGGAAGGTGTCGAATGCATGGTGAGCCTGGAAAGTATCCACGAATGGGCCGACAAAATGCGAACTGGCCATTATTTGATCGATAAAGAAAACGGCTTTTTTGATAAAATTTTCGACCGCTTCGACCTGGAAAGCGTAATGACGACTACGGAGGTGTATCAAAAATACGTTTCCTTGAAAGCCAATACATTCATAGATATTAGTTGGGAAAGAAAATCAGAGGACATAATAAGTACCCGTTTGAACGCTGACGAACGCCCCACCAGAATCATTGCCGCTCAGGCGCTGGTTCTTGGAGTACCAATCCTGTCGCCCGACTTACGATACGAAGCCTATAAGAAGGACGGTCTGAGGACAGTCTGGTAGTGACAGCCTCATAACATCTACAGGTTTACAATTTATTCTCTGCGATAAAAAGACTAACTCAACAGAGAATACGAAATAAGCAATCTCCCATCGGCCCGCCACCGAATCCACCCCTGCCTCGTGCTTTTAAGATCATCGTTCAGCAACTCCACTCGCATCCAATCGTCTTGGATGTGGATAGGTCTTAGAAATACATAGGTTTTGTTCACCTTGCCCGCATGAGTTAGGGGTTTGATGTACACATCTTGATCCATACCTTCCAAGTACTCCACTGAGTGAATGCTTAGCAAAAACTCCGGCCAGTAAACTACCTTTCCTGCTTCTCGGTCCACATAAGCACGTTGCTGAGTATCGGTATTTACTACCACCTCCACGAAATAATTCCCCACGGACTTCACCCGAAAATAGAGCACGTCGTAATCCAATTTCAAATGATTAGGAACCAACCAGGGCGGGGCGTAGGAAATGTCAGTTCGGCTCTGTCCAAAACGCTTAAACACGAGGCTGTCCGTAGGAGTGTGTTAACTGGCTGATTTTCCGAAGGCAGGATTCCCGTAAAAATACATAATACCTCGATCAAAATAATCGGGGGAAAAGAATCCCAAGCCCATAGGTGTATCGGTATTTTGGCTTGGATTAGTATCGGAAATAGAAACGATTTTTTCAATAACAGCAGGCTTAACGGGTATCGTCGGTTGGGGGTTACTGCGCTGGACTTCACCTTGCCGGAAAGAAGATTGATAAATCGTATACAAAATTCCGACGGTCAAGACGGCGGTGAGAATGCGATTAGTCTTCACCACTGCAATGTGAGAAGCATAAAACGCTACGAAAAAATAAACAATTAGGGCAAGAAAGGCAGCCACTAAGCCGTAGCCGAAAACGATAGCTCCGCCAGCCAAACCCTGTCCTTTACCTGCTCCCGAAAGGCCTCCATACGTTAGGACAAGAATAAAAAAGACGAGAACGGCCAGCAAATACAGCAGCAGACTGGCTGGTTTGATCAGCTTTTTCATAGGGAAGTTTCGAGTTGAGTATAGCTGAATATACCCAATTGACTGCTTTTTGAAAAGCGTGATTAATACAATAGGCTGGGAATGAAGTCACCTGAGAGTTACTGATTTGAAAGTGAATAGCAAAAGAGAATGAAAACTGAGCAATCAAAAAACTCACTCTTCTGGCAAACCATAATCTGGGAGTTCTTCTGCCACCATTTCGTAGCGTTCAGGTGCTTCAAAAGTAAGCTTATATTCAGCTTTGTCACGACTGTAAAGAAAGCGAAGCAGTCGCCCGAGGGTCTGGGCGCGGTCGGTGGCAGTGCGTAGTTCGCACTCATAGATCGTCCAGATTTTCCAACCTAGCTTTTCCAACAGGAAGATATTGCGCTGATCGCGATCGCGATTGGCTTTGATTTTTTCTTCCCAGAAATTACGATTGGACTTTGGTAGTTTGCTGATCCTGCAAGGCGTATGGCCGTGCCAAAAACAACCCTGTATGAACACTACCGCACCGTATTTCTTCAAAACCAGGTCAGGACGCCCAGGCAGTTTGCGATCGTGCAACCGATAGCGAAAACCGTGTCCATGCAGGCACTTCCGCACAATCCACTCCGGCTTCGTATCCTTCGACCGAATCGCCTGCATGATTTCCCGCCGCTTCTGCTTGTCGAAAATATCCAAATGGGTCAATTCGGAATGATTGAATTAGGAATGTCGGAATATCTCGAGTATCTGGCGAAAGCAATATTCACTCATTCACTAATTCAAAATTAAATTAAGCCGCCTGTCTTCCCTCGTACTTCCGCATCCTCTCATCATAGAGAGCCAGTCCGGCGCGGATGGCTTGGCGCATTTCGGCGGCGGTTAGTCCACCGGACTGGGCTATTTGGTAACACTGGCTAGTGAGGGAGCCGTGTTGGGCGGCTCTCTGTTTTAAGTACAATATAATTCCTTGTTTTCCTCGCATGGTAGTGGTCGATTTTTTCTTTTACAAAGATAGAAAATTTATAATACAACTATATTATAATCTGGAAAAGATCGCTATATTTGTGTTGTACAAGAAATCAAAAAGAAAGTATGAACATAGTCAGACAAACGCTGCCCGACTCGGTGCAGGAAGTAGAGTTAGAGCGCGCTCTGCGGCCTTTGAGCTTCAACGATTTCTCCGGTCAGGAAAAAGTGTTGGACAATCTCCGCATCTTCGTTCAGGCAGCCCTCGAACGGCAAGAACCGCTGGATCACGTGTTGTTACATGGCCCGCCTGGCCTGGGTAAAACTACCTTGGCGTGTATTCTGGCCAACGAATTGGGGGCACACCTCAAAACTACCAGCGGCCCGGTGCTGGACAAGCCCAATGAACTGGCGGGACTGCTCACCAATTTGCAACCCGGCGATGTGCTTTTTATCGATGAGATTCACCGCCTCAACCCTGTGGTGGAGGAGTATTTATACTCAGCAATGGAGGATTATAAGATCGACATCATGCTCGACAGCGGCCCTAATGCCCGCTCGGTTCAGATCGGTCTAAGCCCGTTCACCTTAGTGGGGGCAACGACTCGCGCCGGGATGCTAACTACCCCTTTGCGGGCCAGATTCGGCATTTCCTGTCGTCTGGAATATTATCAGCCGAGCCTCTTATCTACGATCATTCAGCGTTCAGCGGAGTTGTTGGGTTGCCCAATCAGCGAAGACGGGGCCCTTGAACTCGGCACCCGTAGCCGGGGGACGCCGCGCATCGCCAATAACCTGCTGCGCCGCGCCCGCGACTTCGCGCAGGTACTTGCCACAGGCACGATTACAACCGACGTGGTACAGCGGACGCTGCGGGCATTGGAAGTCGGTGAGAATGGCTTGGATGATATGGACAACCGTATTTTGACGGCCATCGTAGAGAAGTTTTCGGGCGGTCCTGTGGGTCTCTCTACTATCGCTACCGCTGTGGCCGATGAGGCCGAAACGATTGAGGAATTGTACGAACCCTTTCTCATTCAGGAGGGCTATCTGAAGCGCACCTCACGGGGCCGGGAAGTGACCGAAAAGACTTACCAATATTTAGGTGTGGAGATGCCTGAGAAGTACCAGCAAGCCGCCTGAT
>NZ_JBGSXF010000501.1:0-9998 GCF_041751555.1 Persicitalea sp.
GTGAGCATGGAATTGGAATCGGCAATGTCGGTTGCGCCTGGAAAATTCGTGATGGACTTAGTCAGCTGACGGTGCTTGTCCACAGCATCTATATTCAGGCCGTTCTCGTCGTAGATGCCGCCATCGTACTCGGCGATGCCAATAATCTTGGCCCCTTCCTCAGCCAGGTACTTTGCCGAATGGTAGCCTACGTTTCCGAATCCCTGAACGATGACCGTTTTACCGCGCAGTCCAGTACTTAGGCCCAATTTCTTGGTGTCTTCCTCGAACTTGAAGAACTCCCGCAGCCCGAAGAATACACCCAAGCCTGTCGCTTCGGTACGCCCGCGAATGCCGCCAATGCCCACGGGCTTGCCCGTCACGCAGCCCTGCGCGTTGGTATCGCCGAACTTGAAGGTCATGTAAGTGTCGGCGATCCAGCCCATTTCGCGGCCGCCCGTCCCGTAATCGGGGGCGGGCACGTCCACGGCAGGACCGATCAGATTTTTCTTGATGAGTTCGGTCGCGAAGCGGCGTGTCACTTTTTCCAGCATTTGCTCCGACGCAGTATGCGGATTGATCGTTACGCCGCCCTTGGCCCCGCCGAAAGGCACGTTCACTACCGCGCACTTAAAGGTCATTAGTGTAGCCAGGGCTTTCACCTCATCTTCCGACACCTCCATGCTGTACCGAATGCCACCCTTGGTGGGCAGCTTGTGCATGCTGTGCTGGACACGAATGCCCTCAATGTTATGGATTTCTCCGTCCACTTCCACGGGGAAAGTAGTCTTATAAACGCTGTTGCAGTGGCGGATGCGTTCGAGCAATCCTTTCGATAGCCCCGTGTGTTCAGCGGCTTTGTCGTAATAATGTAATACGGTATCCAGGAATTTTTTTCCCTGTTCCAAATGATCTGACATAGGAATTTATTGGTTAGAAGTGTATAGAGTCCCGTTTGGGAATCATCCTGCAAAGATTGAAAAACTTCGGGGAATAGTGATGGTTTTGTTTGTTTTTCGCTGCTGGAAGGCTGAATCCGTGGCTATAATTTTCTTCCTTGTTTATTTAGGAAAAAGCAAGCCGCACAAAAGCCGCTTCCCATTTTATGCCCTACTTCCAGCGCACTGCTTTTTCCCCTATCTTGCTTTCTCAAACTTATAACTACTCCCATGAAGAAACCTTTCCTCCGTTACGTCGGATCGCTCCTTGTCATCCTGAGCGTAGTAGCAGGACTCCCTTTCCCCCTTATTGCCCAAACTACCATCCACCGCGACCCCGCCATCACGCAACTCGTCGAGCAAGTCTCTGCCGACAGCCTGAAAGCCCACGTCGAGAAGCTGGTCAGCTTCGGCACGCGACAGACGCTGAGCGGCACACAGGGCCAGCGCGGCATTGTGCCGGCGCGGGAGTGGATTCTGAGCAAGTTCCAGGAATTTGGCAAGCAGTCGGGCGGGCGGCTCACCGCCACCATCGACACCTGGACGCTGCAACCCGACGGGCGCCGCATAGATAAAGCCGTGGATATGGGCAACGTGATGGCTACGCTTAAAGGCACCGACCCGGCCGACGACCGGGTTTTCCTTGTGAGCGGCCATATGGACAGCCGTGTGAGCAATGTGATGAATAGCACCGACGACGCGCCCGGTGCTAACGACGACGGGTCCGGTACGGCGGCGGTCATCGAATTGGCACGGGTGATGAGCAGGCAGAGCTTTCCCGCGACCATTATTTTTGTGACCGTGGCGGGCGAAGAACAAGGCTTGCTCGGGGCCGACCACCTGGCGCAACGAGCAGTGGACGAGAAGTGGAACCTGGAAGCACTGCTCAATAACGACATCATGGGTTCCAACAACAGCCACGACACCAAGCTCATCAACAATACCATCGTGCGGGTGTTCAGCGAGGGCCTGCCGGGCTTTGAAACTGACAAAAGTGCGGCTTCCCTGCGGCAATACGGCTTGGAAAACGACGGCAAGGCCCGAACGCTGGCCCGCTACGTGAAGGAAGTAGGCGAACGCTACGTCGATCATCTGGAAGTGCGGATGGTTTATCGCAACGACCGTTACCTGCGCGGTGGCGACCATACCCCCTTTGTCAATCGCGGTTTTGGGGCGGTGAGGATCACGGAAATGAACGAAAATTTTCAGCACCAGCACCAGGATTTGCGCGTCGAAAACGGCGTGGAGTATGGCGACAAAGTAGAGTACATGGATTTCGAGTACCTGCGCAGGAACACCGCCATGAATCTGGCTAACCTCGCTAATCTGGCCAAGTCGCCCACCCAACCCCAAAACGTGACGATGGACGTCCGTAGCCTGACAAACACCACCAAACTCTACTGGCAGGCTCCCAAGACGGGCAAAGTGAAGGGTTACTACATTCTGATGCGGGAAACGCACTGGCCGTTTTGGCAAAAGAAATTCTTCACCGATAAACTGGGTGCGGAAATGCCCTATTCAAAAGACAACTACTTCTTCGCCGTGCAGGCCGTGAGTGAGGACGGCAACGAAGGGCTGCCCGTGCTGCCCAAGCCGGGAATGCGGTAAAACCCGCTATTGCTATGCTCAACTACCACGACAAAAAATTCCGCCCCGTCCAAAACACTGAAAACGGCGAGACCTCGCCCGAAACGATTTTTCTTTACCAACAGGAAGGTAGAATATTGACTTCCAACTATTCCGGCGGGAAAATCAAAAGTGGCCACCTGATCGGTCTGGTAGATGAGGAAGGAAACATCGATATGCGCTACCATCAGGTCAACGAAGCGGGCGAACTGATGACGGGCATTTGCCGGTCGCGTCCTGAGATACTACCTAGCGGCAAAATCCGGCTGCACGAAACCTGGCGCTGGACCTCGGGCGATGGCTCGGCGGGTGCGTCGGTGATCGAGGAAATCTAGTAAGGTTTCTGCTAGTTCATACGTTTCAGCTTTGCTTCAATCGTCTGCTGAGTGTGAGGTACTATGCGGAGGCGCTCCTTGGGAATAAGCTTGCCGCTATCTACACAGATACCGTAAGTACCATTCTTGATTCGTACGAGGGCATTTTCGAGTTGCGTGGCGTATTTTTGCTGCCGAGCGGCCAATTGGCTTAGGTTCTCACGCTCGCTGGCGTCTGCCCCATCTTCGAGTAGCTTGGCGGCGCCGCCCGTGTTATCGGTACCACTGTCATTTTTTTTGCTTAATGTGCCTTTGATGTAGTTCAGTTCGTTCATCGTGCCTTCCAGCTTTCCCCGGATCAACTCCTCGAACTCCCGGAGTTCATCCTCCGAGTAACGGGTTCTTTCTTCTTGCATATCGGTACAGGTTTAAGAATGGAAAGAGTCGTGCATATAAATTTTTCGCAAAACTAAGAGTAATTATTTATACTTCATCACTCGCCTTATCCCCTATGCCAAGAAACCGGGCTTTCGCCGAATGATTTCTACCTTTGTGTGTTTCCAGGCGCAGTTTCTGCCCGCTTTAAGCCACTACGTATGTCTTTGAGTCCCCGCCTCATCGCGTTTATTCTTTCCGTACTGATCGCCGCCATCAGCACCACGTTCCTCGCATTCGTGCCGAATGTGACCACGAGCATGATGTTTGTGGTGGGCGCGGCAAGTTTTGGAGGATCGTTTGCGCTGGTACTTTACACTATCGAGATCATCGTCTATCGTGAGGTCAATAAAATGTACCGCACGATCAGGAAACTCAAATTGAAGGACTTCGATATTTCACGAAAATCGCTGGTACGGGAGAATAACCCTTTGAAGCGATTGAACGATGAAATATTTGTGTACGTGGTCAAAAAGCAGAAGGAAATTGAAGAGCTGAAAAAACTGGAGCAATTCCGGCGGGAATTCCTGGCGGATGTCTCGCACGAACTGAAAACTCCCATTTTTGCCGCGCAGGGTTTCCTGCACACCCTAATCGATGGGGCTAAGGATGACGAAAAGGTACGTGATCGGTTCCTTAAAAAAGCCGCCAAGAGCCTTGACGGACTCGACGCCCTCGTGAAAGACCTCGTGACGCTCTCACAGATGGAAACCGGGGCCATCAAGATGAATATCGAGCGCATCGACCTGCGGCTTGTAGTGGATGAGGTACTGGATCGGTTGGAAAAAATTGCGCACGATCGTAAGGTTTCTTTTAAAGTGAAACCCGATAATTTGACCGAAGTGTGGGTCAACGCCGACGCACAACGTATCGAACAGGTCATGGTCAATCTGATCGAAAACGCCGTGAGGTACAACAAGGAAGGCGGAAAGGTCATCGTTCACTTCAACGAGGAGAAGAAACATCACGTCATTTCGGTGCGTGATAACGGGCCGGGCATCCCGGCGGAGCATTTAAACCGTATATTCGAGCGATTCTATCGCATAGAAAAGAGCCGCTCCAAGGAGCGCGGTGGTACGGGCCTCGGCCTGGCCATCGTAAAGCATATCCTTAATGGCCACGGCTCTAAGATCGCCGTGATGTCCAAGCTGGGGAAAGGCGCTACCTTTACTTTTAAACTTGACAAAGCCGAAGAAGTATGAATTTGACCTCGATATTGGCTGGATTGGCCTTTTTCTGCCTGGCCTGCGTTTCCGACAGTGAATCCGTTTCGACGCCTGCCACTCCCCCGGTCATGCCAATCGACTCCACGCAGGGCATTAGTTTTCTGTCGTTGGGCGATTCCTACACCATCGGCGAGAGCGTGCCGGAAGCGGGGCGCTGGTCGGTACAATTAGCCGCTATGCTTCGGCAGGACGGATTGGCCGTGGCCCCGCCGGACATCATCGCTCGCACGGGCTGGACTACCGCCGACCTGGCTTTGGGTATCAGCCAAGCCGAAATCAACAAAACCTACGACCTGGTATCGCTGCTGATCGGTGTCAATAACCAGTACCGCGGCCAAACGCTGGAACGGTACCGAACCGAGTTCAGGAGTCTGCTGGACACCAGCGTGAAGTTGGCCAAAGGCAACAAGAAGCGAGTCTTCGTGCTTTCGACGCCCGACTGGGGCGTATCGCCCTTCGGCAAGAGTAGCGACCGCGCCAAAATCTCCCGCGAAATCGACGCTTTCAACGCCGTGGCGAAGGAAGAGTGCGAGAAAGCGGGCATTCTGTACATCGACATTACACCCATTTCCCGCTCGGGACTCAACGATCCTAGCATGTTCGCCCCCGACGACCTGCACTTTTCTGGCAAAATGTACGGCCTGTGGGCCAAAGAGGCTTTGCCGAAAGTGAAGGCTTTGCTGGGGAAATAGTCTTTCCGTTTATACCTTACCGCAATTTTGAACCAAATTCATTCACTCATTCACAATTAACTTATGTTCATACATACCGTATTTTTCTGGCTTAAAGAAAAAGACAACGACGATGCGCGCACCGCGCTGCACGAAGGCTTGAAAGAACTCTCAGAAATCAGCGGCATCCAGGCGGGCTACGTCGGAACACCCGCCAGCACCCGCCGCGCGGTCATCGACCACACCTACGACTTTTCGATTACCTTCATGTTTCCCGATAAGGCTACGCAAGACGATTACCAGGTCCATCCCGATCACCTGAAATTTGTGGACAAGTGCGCCGGGCTTTGGGGTGAGGTTAAGGTATACGATATGGTGACGTCGGACTGATCAAATCCAATCCCATTCCTTCCGGTAGTTACGAGAAAGCAGATGATTCGCCTCTCTATCGCCGCGGAACTTCTCACGGCGGGCATTCCAGCGCAGCGGGCGGCCCAGTCGCCACGAAATCAATCCGAGGTGCATCGGTAGCGTCATTTTCCGGGCGTATTCCAGGTTAGATTCGGGTTGGGTGCGGGCTTTCACGGCATCCACAAAGTTCTGCTGGTGGCCCGGTGAGCGCGTAAGAGTGATGGGGACGGAGTCGATGTCTTTCATTACCACCCCGTTGATTGTGATTTCGCGGTTGCCGTAATCGCAGAGTAGTGTTCCCTTGTCACCCTCGAAGTAGGCACCGATGCTATGTCCGGCGGCACCGGGAACGTCCGGCGGTGCAGTAGTCCAATGAATTTTCAGGTTATCGAACTGGTAGTCCACGTCGATCCATTGCGGCGTGTTGCCGCCGCCCGTCATGGCTTGGCCGCGCGCGCTGACACTCGTCAGGTCCTGCGGATCGAGCGCCCACCAAACTACGTCGGCGATATGGCACCAGAAATCCTGGAAAACACCGCCGGAGTAATCCAGAAAATAACGGTAAGTAAAGTGGCAGCGCTCCGGCGAGTAGGGCGAATAGGGCGCGGGGCCGAGCCAATAGTCCCAATTCAGCGTGTCGGGTGGCTCGCGGTACTGTGGTGCACCCAGAATGGGCGGCGTACCCAACTTCCACAATCGCACGGTATGCACGTTGCCGATGGCTCCCGCGCGGATCAGTTCCACCACGCGGTGGTAGTTGTCGCCCGCGTGAATCTGAGTACCCAGTTGAAAAATCTTATCGTGCTTTCTCTGTGATTTGAGCATCTGCTGCCCTTCCTTCACGCTGTACGAAAGTGGTTTTTCTCCGTACACGTCTTTTCCCGCCTCGAAGGCAAGAATAGCCACTTGAGCGTGCCAATGATCGGGCGTAGCGCAGGTAATGGCGTCGATATCCTTGCGTTCCAGCAGTTTGCGGAAGTCGCCGTAGGTATCCACCTTGGCGTCGGGCTTTAATTCCAGCAGGGTACTTTTGGCTTTGGCGAGGTGGGTTTCGTCCAGGTCGCAAAGGGCGACGGTCTCCACCTCAGGCAGGGCAGCGAACCATTTCAGGTGGTTAGTACCCATACCATTGACTCCGATGTGCGCCACGCGCAGGCGGTCGCTGGGAGCCACTTTCCGGGTGAAACCAGGCAGCAGCGTGAGACCGAGGGCGGCAGCGGAGCTTTGTCTGAGAAACTGGCGACGGCCTGGAGAAGTATTCATAAAAGATAGTCGGGATTTTTGAAAAGAAAGCCTGGCTACCGACGGTTTTACTTTCTCCCGTTAGAGTCAGGCTGGTTCCTTATTCCTGGGATTTGTTGGAGCCGGGACTGGTGGGAAAGAGTACTTTGGCCAAATCGAAACTCATCAGCGGACTGCCACAACCCATACATTCCCGAAAGTTACGTCGGCGTTGTGGGCGATCAGCAGGGCGCTGCCGTTGGGGACGTTGTCGGGTTTTTCGCGCGCTTCCAGATCCCAGGCTGCAGGTTCCGGCTGATCGGCGGGCCATAGTTTGGTTCGGAAAAGCGTGCTATTATCGACTAGGGTTTCGACGCGGTGCTTCATCCCGTACTTTTTGCCCAGCAAAATGCGGCGCGGGCGAGTAGTGTCTTCTAAGTAGAGTTTCTGGCCGTCGAAAATTCGCCAGCGGCAGCTGTCCAGCCCGGCGGTGAGCCGAAATTCGGCCGTGGCTCCTAACGGATGCCACTTAACGTGCGGTTGTTTGTCGTCAAGATCGTGGCCCGGCCAGCGGGTGGCGATGGCCGCGTGGCTCACGCCAAAAGTAGGCGGTCCTTCATGAGGAGGGGTGAAACTATGAAAAACTACCGTCGTACTCACTTCGTAGTCGCGCCAGGTGCTATCGCCGAAGGCTAGTACCCGGTCGTAGTAAGGGTCTAGCGTTCGAATGCCGCCGGGGCCAAGTTGCCAATCCCCGTCTACTATTTGTGCTGCCTCCTGAATGTTGGCAACCTTCTGCCAGTCAATGACGTAGGGTAACGGCCATTTCTTTTCGGTTCCGTGGTACACGAGTTCCACTACTTTGACACTGCGCCTACCAAGCGAGTCTGTCGCCACGATGCGCAACTGATTGTCACCGCCGCGCAGCCGGGCGCGGTCAATGTCCACGTTGAAGTCGCCAGCCTGAGCCAAACGCCGCCCGTCCTCCCCTATGGTGAGTACTTTTTCCGCTTCACCGTTGAGCGAGTAGGTCAGGCTAGTCAGGCCATGCGGAGAGATGGCGTTACCCAAGACGTTGACCCAGCGCTGCGGATGTCCGATTTTTCCAAACTCCTGCCGATCACCGTACCAGATATCAATTTTAGGGCCTATAGCTTTTCGATGAGAAAGACCGGAACAGCTGCAAAAAACGACTGCCGACAGTAGATAAAAGGCTATTTTTCGAAGCTCCATAGGCTTGTTGGTCGGATGCCCAGACTTGGTTAATTTTTCAAAAGCAGACTGAGCCGCGATAAATTTTAAATCCACTTCTTCCGCCTGAAATACAGCAGGATCACCAGTGACGACAGCACCATTAGCGCCAGCGAGGCCCAGAACCCCCACGACCAGCCCGAGGTAGGCAGCGAAACGAAGTTCATGCCGAAAATGCCCGCAACAAGCGTGGGCGGCATGAAGATAATCGTCACGACGGTGAAAATCTTGATGACCTGGCTTTGTTCCAGGTTGATGAGGCCCATGAAAGTATTTTGCAAATATTCCAGCCGCTCGAAGTTGAAGGTAGTGTATTCCAGCAGCGAGCTAATGTCTTTCAAGATGATGCGCAGGTGTTCTTTGCGGTCTTCAGGAAAATACTGACTACGCAAAATACCCGAAAGTACCCTCTGCTTATCAATGGATGTCTCGCGTAGCATCATCGTGATTTCCTGTAACGAACTAATGCGAATTAGTACTTCCTGCTCCGCTTTCCGCTCGCGGATCAGGTCTTTACTAATGGAAGAAATATCGCGCGAAATGGCTTCCAGCGAGTCGGCATCGGCTTCGATCCGGGTTTCGAGCAGCATGAGCATGAAGTCAACGCCAGTCTGAAAGGTGTCGGGGCTGACCTTCATTTTCTTGACTGTGTCAGCGAAGGTTTTGGAGTCGCCGCGTCGGTAAGTGAAAAGCACATTGCCCCGAAGGATGAATGAGACGGGGTAGGTTTGGTAGCCTTTCGTATTGATTTGCAGGAAATTGGAGTTGGCGTTGATCGTATCGTGCTGCTCGAAAAAGCGCGCGCTGCTTTCGATCTCCACGATTTCCTGTGGCGTCTGGAAGTCGATGTCGCACTTGGTTTCGACCCACTCTTCCTCTTCCTGCGAGGGCGACTGCAAATCCACCCATAGCGGATGTTCGATCTTGCCCAGTTCACGCACATCAGTTTCGCGCTTGATCAGTCGGCCTTCTTTGTAGAAAATACGTACCATTTTGAGCTTTCAACCTTTTGGGGTGGGTTTTCAATTGTCTTCAAAGGTAGGGACAAATACGGATAGGTGGGGAACTACTTCCCTGGTGGACGAAAATTGGGAGCGTGACGGGCATTTGAGGAAAAACTATATCGTTTATAGCCTCAGATTAACTAAGTTTGGCACTTTTTAAGTGCAGGCGTATGTATCTGGCACTTTTTGTGTGGGTAGTTCATGTTCAAATGGCCGCGCGCTCTTCTGCTCTAATATATCCAATGATCCGTAAAGTACTGCTGTGTTGTGTGAGTGTGTTATCGGGAGTTTCGTACTGTTCAGGACAAAGTACCTTCATTCCCCTCAATGACGACTATTATCATCTGATCGATCGCCTGGAAATCAAGCGCGGTAAGTTTACAGAGGGATTCCACTCCAATGTGAAGCCCTTCGAGCGAAAGGCGGTGGTGGCCCTGACTGACAGTATCTTCGAAGAGGAGACAGCAAATCTCACGTCCGTAGATCGCGCTACGATCGGCTACCTGCGTCAGGATAGTTGGGAATGGCTGAACACTAAGCCTTTTATGCTTGATTCTACTGCGGATATGTCGCGGTTGGGCTCAATTTCTACGGAAATTACGTCCAAAAATCGGACCTTCTTCAACAATCCCTCCGATCTGTACAGCCTGCAAACCGAGGATGTAGATTTGCACGTGAATTTTGCCTCCGACAATTATTATGGAGCCGAAACCAACACGAGCAAAAATATGTGGTTTACGGCCAGGGGCGTGGAAGTCAGGGGCATCATCAACCAAAAACTGGGCTTCTATACTTTCGTCGCTGACAACCAAGGTATTTTTCCTAAATATGTCCGCAATTACCTCAGTCAGTACAACACGCCAGGCGAAGGGCTGACCAAGGCCGCTGGCAAGTTCGGCCTTGATTTCCTGTCGGCGCGGGG
>NZ_JBGSXF010000502.1:0-2883 GCF_041751555.1 Persicitalea sp.
CTTTTAAGTCAAAATGCGAAACCGATATTTGGGCACCCAAACCATGTGGCAGTAGCACTTGTAGACTACATGGCTCGATTTCCCGTGTTTGGAAATGCCATAAAGATAGCCATTGCCAGTAGGACATAACCACCTGTAAAGCAGGTGGATTTCTAAAATGAAGTAGAACATGGTTCATTAGGTCTGTATAAGTACACGTTCCGAAACACTCATAGATGTATCTGGGGTCCGCGCCAGATTTAATACGGATTACCATAAAATAGTTCAAAATCACTCATAGATCATATTAAACGCATTAAAATGTAAAACAATTTAGCTTGGAAAAACACGATTCCTGCCTTAGAATCGTCTATCATGGAGTTTTAGATTATGCGTAAAGTCTGATTTTAGCATACTGAATCCCAAAAATCAATACCTCTTTGAAAGTTACTATGCTGTTAAGGTGGCAAAAAGCAATGATTATTGTATTTTAACAAGTATCCTGCTTGACAAATTGTATTTTCAAATGCGTTCGACCTGTTCATAGATGTATCCGGGGTAGCAATGAGCGGGCCTGCAATGGCGTTCTGGGAATATTTTTAGCTGATATTTTTCATCCGGTTTTTGATTACCCGCTTTTCTTTGATTCACCGGTTTTCCTACGACAGCAACCAATTTACTTCTCTCTTCTGGTTTATCAACCTGACTATTACTTACCAAAAGTTCTTCCGATGACCTGCAGGTTGGCGGTATGAACCGGGTCACTTTTTCTTCGACAGGTTTTATCGCTTCATTTGCTGGTGCTGGCAGTTAACAGGTCCTTTTGAGTCCTTTTGACCGCTAAATCCTCATGGGCCAAACCCGAATACCCCCCCTTGTCCGGGCCATTGACCTGGCTTAATTCGTCGGTATTGCAATATAAAAGAGGAATGGACTGAGAACGATGCGTAACAGCCGCATAGGCAATACAATACCAAGCAACACAAGTAAAGCAAGCAGCAGGAATACTAATGGTTTGGACAGTGGTGCCTGCTGAGGCCGCACTGTCCCTGCGGACTTTCTGATAGCGGGCCAATGGGGTTGAATGGCGGGTAGAAATCTCGTATGACGCTCCTCCAAGACCACATTTTTTATTTTCAGCCCGTTCTGAATAATCAGTTGGCCCGTGTGCACATCACCTTTGTTGGAAAAGTAGCGAACATGTACATGTGTACCCCTAGAAGCCGGTGTCAGAGCAAGCTTGGGTGAAAAAACGGGACGGCTATCGATAGCAAGTTGAAAACACTCTGGGGCATCTGTTGTCAGCGTTACGGGTTCATTGACACCTTGTTGTTCAACCGTCAGGACCAAAAAACTGGGTTTGTCGGCAGTCGTCTGTACAAATGAAAGTTTAGACGCACTTACCGTCAGCAAACCGTCCCATTTAAAAAGCGAATGGCTGGGGTGGTCTAATTTAGCGGCACACTTTACTTGCGAGTTAATCGCGATACTGTCTCTCAAATTGTTCAGGGCTTTTGTAGCCCAGCGACGAGTGCTTTCGCACCGCTCAGGCGGCCCTGCCGATTGTAATAGCACTCAATACAATCAGAGACCTCCACTTTGGCGTCTTCCACGTCAAGAAATGCCCCGCCTTCCAGCATTTCCGCCTTCAGTCGGACGCATGGGCGGTCCCATCCAAAACGACTCGGCAAAGGCGTTGTCGTAAGGGTCGTCGGCCCGGCTCATACTGGGCCTTATCTTCCACAACCTGACCAGATCACGCAGCTTGTTTGAGACGTACTGGCCGCCCCGGTCGGAATGAACGATCAGACCTGCAGGAGCCTGCCGCAACCTCAAAGCATTCCGCAGCGGAGTAATGACCAACGCATCCTCCGTGTCGTCATCCACCCGCCAGCCGACTATCCTTCTGGTAAACAACGGGGTGGCCCGAGCCATCCATCCAACTAGCCAGGTAGCACCAGCCCCCGCCGGCCAAGGGCAGGTACGTGATGTCGCTCATCCAGACTTGGTCAGGAGCCTCAGGCGGCGGCTGATTCAGCAGTGGATTGGGCGGCATGGGCCGTCCCACAGTAGCCCTTTCCGTGTGTGCTGTCGGTCGTGCGCGACGGTCGGCCGCTGCCGCACAAACGACTTCGGCTGTATGGGTCGCAACCCACTGTTCCTCATAAGGCTGCGAACCTGGTGCCGCCCGATGGCGTATCCCTGCTCGCATAACTCAGCGGTGATCCGCCGACTTCCGTACCTGCGCTTGTGTTCGCCAAAGACCCTTTCTACCAGGAGCTCTTCTTCTTCCCTTCTAGCCATCGGCTGGTAGCTGCCGCCCCTCACATAACGGTGATGAGCCCTGCGACCGCCGGGCGGCCCCGTGGCCCCCGACACCAAACAGAGTGTGCTGACGGCGAACTCGCCGGACAGGGTGTCAATCAAGTCGTAGGGCACGGTCAGCTCGCGCGGCTGAAAATGCTCCGCGCGGCGTCCGCAAGGCTTTTTTTGAAATGTCCCGCTCGGCCTCCCGTTGGCGAACCCGTTCCTTAAGCTGCTGGTTTTCAACTGAAAGTTCGCCCTGGCGAACCGTCTTCCCTTTTCCCATTTTGTTCTTGCTTTTCCAAGTGTGGATCAGGTTTTCGGAGATTCCCAGAGCCCCGGCGGCGTAACGAACCGATTGACCGCTCTCGACCATCCTGAGAACCTCTGCCTTGAAGGCTGCATCGTACTTGCGTCGTTTTTTGTCTTCGTGCATAGTCTTGCTAATTTAAGCAAGTTCACTGTGCCGATAAACCGAACCATCTCAAGGAAGCTCCGCCAATCTTTGACAATTTCAATTGTACCATACCTATCAACAAAACGACATCAATTACGGGTGAGTCCGGTAAAGGCAAAAGTACGCTCATCGAGTTGCTACTG
>NZ_JBGSXF010000503.1:0-7172 GCF_041751555.1 Persicitalea sp.
ATTTGGGTGCGGAAACAGTGGCCCTCTTCCAGTAACCACAGTTCGTTGGGATCGATGTCGTCGGGCAGTATATATTTCTTTCCGTATAAATTAACTTTCTCCGAAGCATATACGTAGAGTTTTTCGCGGTAGAGAGGGGTAGTTTGAAAGCTGCTTTCTTCGGAAATCGTGGCAATGATCCCGATGTCGATGGTGCCACGCTTCAATTCGTGCAGTACTTTTTCCGTAATCATCTCCGTGATTTGTAGCTGAATGGTCGGGTACTTCTCGATAAATTCGTGAACGAATTGGGGCAGGAGGTAGGGCGCGATAGTCGGTATGATGCCTACGCGGAGTTCTCCGGCCAGCAAGCCGTTGTACTGCCGGGTGAGTTCAGCGAGTCGCGCAGATTCCTGCAAAATCACCTGAGCCTGCGCGATGACCCGCGCCCCGATGTCCGTCGGGACGACGGGCTGACGGTTGCGGTCGAAGATTTTCACACCCAACTCTTCCTCCAATTTCTTGATCATCATGGATAAAGTCGGCTGTGTGACGTGGCAATGCTCAGCGGCCTGCACGAAATGGCGATGACGATCGACCGCTACGATGTACTCTAACTGTTGGATATTCAATGTCTCAATTTTTGCTTTCGGCGTATGGGATTTCAATAGGCTAACACAGAGGCATTGGTAAAGATTTCGGCGTCAATTTGGTATATACAAAAAAAGGGAACCCTCCTAAGAAGGTTCCCTTTGTGTACGGTTGGACAACTAATTTTTTAGCGGTTGGTGAGCCTGCCACTATTAGGATTATATTTTCCAAAAGGAAAGCTAACTCCCAGATTGATACCGATGTTGTGGTTCATCAGTTTATTCGCATCCGACTTTGTGATATCGACGAGTCCTAAACCATAGCGGAGATCGGCGTTCAACCAAACTTTATTTTTCAGGCGGTAGTTGAAGCCCGCCCCGAGGGTAAGTCCGGCATCGATGGCGTTGTAGTTGCGGTTGTCGGTACTTCCATAAATATCGTTGCCATTTCGGTCTTTAGCGCCTAGTAAGAAATTAATGTGCGGGCCAATGAACAGTTTGGGCCGAACGCTTTGACCGGAGCGCCCCAGAAAATAGGTTAGCAAAATTGGGACCTGAATGTAATTCAATTTGATGTCATTGGTTTTATTCTGCACCTGAGCACCTAACTGGGTGAATAAGAGTTGTCCGCTTACCCCCAAACCAGAATTTGAACTGTAATTATAGAAACCACCGACGGTAAGCCCGGTTTTCCAGTCGTTATTACTGATGTCGCCCCGAAGATTGGCGATAGAGGCGCCCACTATTGGGCCAACGGAGACGTTTTCCTGAGCGAACGCAGTGCTTGAAATAATCAGGCAGAAAACGACGTACTGAATTCTTTTTTTCATAAAACAGATTTTTGAATAAAATTAAAGTGATTGGGCCTCATCTAAAATTCCGTGCCAGAGGCCATCAATAACCTGATTTTACCGGGCATTCTGTGCCCAATGAGCCGTTTACTAAATTCAGGCTACCGTTCAATCAGTTACGCCCCATTCTATTTGGAGACAAGCGTGTATGCGCGGTATGTTTGAAAGAAAAAAACGACAACTATGAAAAAGACATTCAAATTCCTCGTTCCATTGGCCATCGCTTTGATGGTAGGATGCAGCAAAAAAGACACGGCCCCAAGTCCAATGAACTGCGCCAACAGCGCCACTAAATTCTCTGACGCTCTGACGGCCTATGCGGCCAATCCAACCAAAGCAGGCTGCGAAGCTTACAAGAAGACCGTCAGAGATTATATAAAAAGTTGCGCAGCCTTATACACCGCCGTTGACAAGAAGGATTTGGAAGAATTCCTGGCTGAACCCTGCACAGAATAATTCAAGGGAGAAAAGGGAGGAGGGAGAATGGAGGAAAGGAAAAAAGGACGGCTTGCGCCAGCTCACTTTCCTCCTTACAAAATCAATGCGCTTCCAGCCAGTCTTTCCCCACGCCGATGCCCGTCTCCATCTTGACTTCCATTGGCAACGCGTTCTGCATGAGGTCTTCCACATTTGTTTTCAGGAAATCCAACTCTTCGCGGTGGGCGTCGAAGACGAGTTCGTCATGTACTTGCAGGATCATGCGGGAGCGAAGTTTTTCTTTCTGGATAAAATCCTGAATGTTAATCATCGCCAACTTAATCATGTCGGCGGCCGACCCCTGAATAGGGGCATTAATAGCATTGCGCTCGGCGAAACCCCGGTTGGTTTGGTTGCGCGAATTGATGTCGGCCAGGTAGCGGCGGCGGCCCAGGATGGTCTCGACGTACTCGCGCTCGCGGGCCTCTTTGATGACTCGATCCATGTAAGCTTTCACCGCCGGAAACTCTTCAAAGTAGGCTTTAATAATCTCGCCCGCATCGCCGCGCGAAATGCCCAGATTTCGGGCCAAACCGAAGGCTGAAATACCATAAATAATCCCAAAATTGACCGACTTGGCCTGCCGACGCATGTCAGAGGTGACGTCTTCCAACGGAATCTTGAAAACTTTGCTGGCGGTAGTCGCGTGGATGTCACGGCCCAGATTAAAGGCTTCGATCATGCTCGGGTCACCGCTAAACGCCGCCATGATGCGCAATTCGATTTGGGAGTAATCCGCTGACAGAATCTGAAATTCTTCGGAACGCGGCACAAAGGCTTTCCGAATCTCGCGCCCGCGGGCGGTGCGAATCGGGATGTTTTGCAAGTTAGGATTAGTGGAGCTCAGTCGTCCGGTAGCCGTCACGGCCTGGTTATAAGACGTGTGGATACGGCCCGTGTTGGGGTTGATAAGCAGCGGCAGGGCATCCACGTAAGTAGATTTTAGTTTCTGTAATTCACGGTAGTCCAGGATTTTCCGGGCAATCTCGTGATCGCTTTCCAGGGCTGACAGTACGTCCTCGCCCGTGGCGTATTGTCCGGTGCGGGTTTTCTTCGGGTTTTTGACCAAGTTCATTTTATCAAAAAGTACCTCCCCCAATTGCTTCGGCGAATTGAGGTTGAACTCCGTCTCGGCGGTAGCAAAAATATCGGTTTCCAAAACCTTGATGTCGGTTTCCAATTCCTGGGACATTTTAGACAGTGCGTCCATATCTACCCGGACGCCTTCGCTTTCCATGGCCGTCAGCACCCGAACCAACGGCATTTCTACGCCTGTAAAAAGTTTGGCGGCGGCTTTCTCATCCAATTCGGGCAAGAGTAGTTGGTGCAGTTGTAGCGTGATGTCGGCATCTTCCCCGGCGTACTCGGTCACCTCTTCGATTGGAACATCACGCATCGTCCCCTGATTTTTACCTTTTTTTCCAATTAGTGCCTCGATGGCGACGGGTTCGTAATTCAAATAATTCATCGCCAGACGATCCATGCCGTGCCGCTGCTCGGGTTCAAGTAGGTAGTGCGCCAGCATGGTGTCGGCGAGTGGGCCGCGAAGTTCAAGATCATAATTGAGCAAGACCAGCATATCGTACTTCAGGTTCTGGCCGATCTTGGTAATTTTTTCACTTTCAAAAAGGGGGCGAAAAATTTCTACGATAGCCTGCGCCTTTTCCCGTTCCGGCGGCACGGGTACATAAAACGCTTCTCCCGTCCGGTAGGAAAAGGCGATGCCGACCAGCTCGGCCTGCAGTGCATCCAGGGCGGTCGTCTCGGTATCGAAACAAAATTCTTCCTGTAGGCTGAGGTAGTGTACCAGACTGGCCATCAGTTCGGGCGTGTCCACGGTCTGGTAGTCGTGGGTAGCCGTAGCGATAGTGCGGTAGACGACAGGCGTCGGCTCGGACTGATTGGTGGAAGTTGAATTTTCGAAAGCCGCCACATTCGGGTTGCTGCCCGCGCCAAAAAGATCCAGCTGGCCGGGCTTACCCTTGGTGGTGGCAGCGGGCTTGGCGTCGATCGGGTTCTCGCCTAACACCCGACGGCGCAGGGTGCGGAATTCCAGTTCATCGAAGAGGGCGTTTACCTTATCGGTGTCGGGTTCTTCGTGGATAAGGTCTTTGGCACTAAATGGAATAGGTACGTTGACATCAATGGTCGCCAACTGCTTAGACATGATCGCCTGATTGGTATTGTCACGAACACGTTCGCCGAGCTTGCCTTTGATTTTGTCCGCCTGCGCGATGATATTCTCCAGACTACCGTATTGAGCGATGAGCTTCTGAGCCGTTTTTTCTCCCACACCCGGTATCCCCGGAATATTATCGGACGCATCCCCCATCAACCCCAACATATCAATCACCTGGTCGATCCGCTCGATTTTCCATTTATCCAGAATCTCGGCCACGCCCAATTTCTCGGCTCCCTTGCCCATAAAAGCGGGCTTGTACATGTAGACGTGTTCCTGAACTAGTTGACCGTAGTCCTTATCGGGAGTCATCATAAATACCTCGAAACCTTCTTCCGATGCGCAACGGGCCAGGGTGCCGATCACGTCATCTGCTTCGTATCCTTCTACGAGCAGAATGGGAATGTTCATGGCTTCCAGCAGTCGCTTCACGTAGGGAATCGCAACCGTAATGTCCTCCGGCTGGGCCTCGCGTTGAGCCTTATACTCTTTGAACTGCTCGTGTCGGAAAGTTTTCTTGGGCGTATCGAAGGCAACCCCGATGTGGGTCGGGGCCTCTTTTTTTAAAACCTCCAGGAGGGTATTGGTGAAGCCAAACACCGCGCTGGTATTCATGCCCGACGAGGTGATGCGGGGTGCTTTGATAAAGGCAAAATGAGCGCGATAGATAAGGGCAAAGGCATCGAGGAGGAAAAGCTTTTGGGTGGGTTGGGGCATGTCTCAGACTGAATGAATGGTAGTGAAGGACGCTTTTCGGCGGCAGTAGTTGATTTCGTAAAGATAAGACCTCTGGCGAAAACGAGAGCAGTAATCCCGTAATATGGCAATCGCTACGAAATTCAATTTTGGAGCAATTTTTGCTAATGTCTTGCCGAATCAAGACATTTGGGTAAAAAATTGAGCGATGAAGAAAATATACAAAGTGAGAAAAGTTCAAAAATCATCAGGATGGAGTTTGCTTATCGTAGCGCTCCTGTTGATGAGTTCATGCGGTACGGAAGGCCCGGAAGGGCCCGTCGGTCCCGCCGGCCCGCAGGGTACCACCGGACAAGTCGGCCCCCAGGGGCCGGCCGGAGCGGCTAACGTTATTTACTCAAACTGGGCAAAAGCAGGTACTTGGATCAAGACGAACCAGTTTGGTACCGACCGTTTTTACTTTGATATCAACAATGTAAACCGACTGACGCAAGCGGTTTTAGACCAGGGTGTAGTACTGTTGTATTCGAAGCTGGAAACAGAAAATAATCAGGTTCGGCAATTGCCCATACGGGTTTATGCCCTATTCACCGAGGATATAATCGACTTCACGCTCATGGTCAATCGAATCCGAATTTGGTCCATTCCCGTTCGTGGCCCCCAGACTCCGATAATTCCCTCGCCTAATCACGAGTTTCGTTACGTCATTATTCCCGGTGGCCAGGCGGGGCGCATCAGCTACGAAAACTTATCGTACGCCGAAGCCAAGGAAGCGTTCAACCTACCGGACTGACGGTAGTTGTTTAGAATGCGTTACCAGAATCTGATACCCGCTCGTAAACCCGCCGTGCGGAAGTTAGACTCGGTCTTGCCCCGCGAACCGGAAACAGTAATCACGTTGGAATTGTAAATCCCGGAAAAGTTATAGCCAAAGATTGCCTCCACAAAGAAGCCGAATTTCTTACGTTGCAACTCGACACCCAGCCCTCCCAACATTCCGAGCGATTGCTTTTTTAAAAATTTTCGGTCGTTGGTAGATTCGTATTTATCGTGATTGGTCATAGAGTAACCGAAGGGCAGCAAAATCTCAATGCCACCTTTAAGGTAAGGTCGCAACCGATTGGGATCGGTATTGCTTTTGTGAAGTTTGAGTGCCAAAGAAATATCTGCGCCCTCGACCTCGAAGTCTCCCGCCGAACTCGTTCGACCCTGTGCAATACCCAACGCTTTGTACTTCGTACGAAAGTACTCCGCCCCGATTACCACATCCAGCGGATTAAGGTAAGAGAGGAAGGAAAGTTGGAGGCCTGCCGACACAAAGTACCCATAGTTAGTTTCTTTCAACAAACCATCCTCGAAATAAAGCGGGTTATTGATTCCCACGCGGCCCGTCGGCTGTAGCGCAGTAGCTACGTTTCCCTTGCGGCAGCGATCGGGGTAAGCATCGCACTTCATGTCATCCATGATTTGTTTGATTCGAGCTTTCTGGCTCTCATCGGCGCAATCGTAAGCTTGCTGATAGGCGTCGTATGAGGCTTTCCATTCCCGATTTTCTGCACTCCTGAAGGCCAGGTCGCGGGCCGTCAGGAAGCAATTAGTCCGCTCACATTCAGTAATGCGCTGCGCATAAATGGGTAGCGCAGCGTCGCGCTGGGAGGCGTCGCATAAATCCAGGGCGGCGATCTCTCTAACAATATCCTTTGCCTCACCGCATTGTTTGCTTTCAATGGCGCGGTCGCCCTTTTGCTTGAGTGCGGTGTACAGACTGTCGGAAGTATGAAAGCGCTGCACCATATCTCTCAGGTTGAGATATTGGCCGAAAAATGCCGCATCACTCGGGCCACAACCATTGATTTGCTCCATAGCAGGTTGCCAGATAGCCCAGGCCTCCGCTACCCGGCAGTTCGACAGGGCTTCACGCACCCGAGTTGCTGACTTGCTGAATTCCTCCTGATTGACCTCGCAATCGAGCTTGTCCGACAAGCGCTTCTGGAATTCATCCAGCGCGGCTTTCATAGGTTCCAGACCCAGCGAACGCGCGTCAGCCAAATAGCCTACGGCTTCGCGGTAGTTATTCTTGTCGCCGCTCTCAGCGCCACGGGCCTCGGATAGCCGAGCCGATTCTAGTAGGTATTCATAGTAGCTGCGGGCGGCACAGTCTTTAAAGGCTCGGGCTACTTCGGGAATCTGACTTGCCACTTCGATAAGGCTGCGATAGGCGCTCCCTACAAACGTACGGTTGCCTGGATCAGCTTTCAGCCGGGCCAGATCGCTTTCCGTGCGGCGGTATTCGTCGATCCGTGAGATCAGCGAATCCGCATTCTCAATTAAGCGTCGGTTATTTTTTATAAAATAATACAAATCCTCTACCCGACATTCTTTCGCGTAACTCTGCATTCG
>NZ_JBGSXF010000504.1:0-7247 GCF_041751555.1 Persicitalea sp.
TAATATCCTGACTTACAAAAGAACGATCGCCGAAAACCACCGTTTTGACCTTACCCTGGTGGCGGGTCGTCGCGAGCGCACTTACGAAACCACCCAGGCTGTTGGCACCAACTTTAATAACCTTCGGCTCATATATAATGATCTGAGTTTGGGAACGATCCAGAATACCCGCTCGGGGGCCTGGGACGAGAGTTACCTGTACCAAACTGGTCGCATCAACTATGAATTTAAGTACCGCTATCTGCTCACCGCCACGCTGCGACGCGACGGATTTTCCGGCTTTGCCGATAATAGCAAGACGGCCTTATTTCCTTCCGTCGGTTTTGGTTGGGTAGTAAGCGAGGAAGGTTTCCTCAAAAACAACACTGCGCTCACGCACTTGAAAATCAGAGGATCATACGGCTCTAACGGCAATCTGGTGGGTCGCTACTCTTCCCTGGCCCGACTCAATATCTACCCGGCTTACGTACTGGGCGACGGAGGCTCTACTGAATTCGGCCAGACCGTAACTACACTGGCAAATCCGAACCTTTCCTGGGAAACTACCACCGGATTCAACTTTGGCGTCGATTTTTCACTCTTGAAAAATCGTTTGAACGGAAGTATCGACTACTACCGCACGACTACCAACGATCTGATATTCGACGTTTCGATTCCCGAAGTGACGGGCTTCAACCAGATTACCTCCAATGTGGGCAACATTGCCAATCGGGGAGTCGAGCTAATGCTCAATGGAAAAGTACTGGATAAGGGTGATTTGAAATGGAATGTCAATTTCAACCTGGCCGCCAACCGCAACCGAATCGAGTCGCTGCTGGGACTCGACAACGACAACGATGGCGTGGAGGACGATCTGGTGGCCAGCGGCTTGTTTATCGGGCAACCAATCGGTGCCATATTCGACTACGAGTCAGGTGGTATCATTCAGGTTGGCGAGGAAGAGTCGAACGGATTTTTCGTGGGTACCCATCGCATTATCGACCAGAACAACGACGGTTTCGTCGATGCACTCGACCGCGTAATCCGGGGCCGCACCGAACCCGCGTATAACTTTGGCATACTCAATGAATTCACCTACCGTGATTTCACCCTGCGCTTTTTCATCAATTCCATTCAAGGCGGCAAGAATAGCTACCTGGGCTACAATATGCCCGATGGTCTGGGGATTGGTGATAACATTCGGCGGAATAACTTCTGGCAAGAGCTCGACTACTGGACACCTGCTAATTCCGGTGCCCGCTACCGGGGACTGGATCAGGGTGCCGCGACCGAATACAACTATTACGGCAACCGCAGCTTTGTTCGTTTGCAGGATGTCACATTGGCCTACAACCTCAATCCGAAGCTGACAAGTCGGTTGGGTATGAAGAGCGTCAAAGTATTTGTCAATGGCAAAAACCTCGCGACCCTCACCGATTGGGTAGGCTGGGACCCCGAGACGAACAGTGGATTGGACGTCAACGGCAGGCCCGTAATGAAGGGCTATTCCTTCGGCTTGGATCTTCGGTTTTAATACCTCACAAGGCACACTCTTGTCTTTCGTTCAAAAAAACTTTTGACTTTAAATCCAAGATTATGAAATCTTTAAGAAACTTTTCAATCCCCCTGCTGGTCCTGCTACTGGCTACAGCTGGTTGCGACGAGCAGGAAATTCTGCAGGAAGTACCGCTGGATTTTGCCAGTCCCGAAAACTCGTTTGTGACAATCAACGACTTCAACTCCGCCTTATTTTCACTCTATGACCTTACCCGCTTAACGCTCTCCGATGGCGAACATCGTCCCTTGGACTATATTTATGGCACCGACCTGGGCTACAATGGCGCTCAACAACTGAATGTACGTTTTGGGAGTTATCCGGCAACCTTGACCCCAAATTCAGATCCGGCCCGTTTTCATTGGCAGCAGTATTACAAGATTATTTCGAGCGCCAATATTATCTTGAGCCGGGTGGCAAAGTCAAAATTGACGGCCGCTCAGCAGAAGCTGATCGAGGCGAAAGCGAAACTTTTCCGCGGACACTCTTACCGGAACCTTGCCCACCTCTACGGTGGGGTGCCTATCGAGTTGGAAGCGGTTAGTTCTCCCAAAACAGACTACACCCGCGCCACCCGCGAGCAGGTGTATCAGCAGGCAGCCACCGATTTGGAGTTTGCGGCGGCCAACTTACCAGGGATCAATCAAGTGAAAGACGGAGAGATCACCAACTTGGCCGCCCAGCATATCCTGGCCGAAGTGTACATTTCCCTTAAACGCTACCCTGACGCAATAAAGGCCGCCTCGGTCGTCATCGATGACCCCAACACGGCCTTGATGCAGGGCCGCTTCGGCAGCCGTTCCGGCGAACCCGGCGATGTGTATTGGGATTTATTCCGCCGCTTCAATCAGAACCGAGGGGCTGGAAATACCGAAGGAATTTGGGTGTTCCAGTATGAGGTGGATGTGCTGGGTGGCGTCATTCGTTCGTCCTCGAAAGAAGGCCCGCAATTGGAGCGCGACTGCGCCCCGCGTCCCTACGCCTTTCCCTATAAGGATCCATCGGGCCAAACGCCTTTTCTTACGCTGGGCGTGTCGGACTACACAGGCGGGCGTGGCATCGGGCGCTTTCGCGGTACCGATCATTATACCTACGGTATCTGGGGCTACGATTGGAACGACATGCGGAACTCGGAATATAATTTTGTCCGCGACGTGCTTTTCAATAATCCGAAGTCGAGTTGGTTTGGGCAGAAAATCTCAGACCACATGGCCATGTTCCGCCAGCGGACGGACGACACTATCCGTAATTTTTATCCCTACCAATCGAAGGTAACTACCCCCGGTCAGCATCCATCGGAGCTGTTTGTCGATCCGGTCTTGAAGACGCTGAATGCCTCCGCGACCGGAACTACCTACACCGATCAGTATCTCATCCGCCTGGCCGAAACCTATTTGCTTCGCGCCGAGGCAAACCTCGGGGCGGGCAATCTGGCAAACGCCGCTGCTGACATCAACGTCGTTCGGGCCAGAGCAAAGGCAAAGCTCGTAACCGCTGCCGAAGTCAACATAGATTTTATCCTGGATGAGCGGATGCGGGAACTGGGGGTAGAGGAAAAGAGACGGCTGACGCTGAACCGCTTAGGGTTGCTCTATGAGCGTACCAGGAAATATTGCAACGGCCACCCGACCGCCGCCAAATTCGGGGTAGATGTAGCGCCGCACAACAATCTGTTCCCGATTCCATTCAGTGAAATTGAGCGGAACACGGGAGCCGTGCTGCAACAGAATCCTGGCTATGCCAGCAAATGATTTCCCTTTTTGATGCCCCCGAAGCCGCCCGCATTCAGTAGTTGAATGCAGGCGGCTTCTTTCCTTTTTACTGAAATTCCCCAGACAGACTATGACAAACCTACAAAGTACCAATCTGCGAGTTTTCTTCTTGCTCTTTTCGCTCTCACTTTTAGCATCCTGCCAAAACACCCCACAAAAGAGCAGCGCAAAAACGACTGCTGACACCAAAAAACCGAACATCCTCTTCGTCATTTCCGACGACCAGTCTTATCCCCATGCCTCGGCCTACGGCTACAAAGCCGTCAACACGCCCGCCTTCGACCGCGTGGCGCGGGAAGGGATTTTATTTAACAACGCCTTTTCGGCCTCGCCGGGTTGCAGCCCGTCCCGCGCCGCCATCCTGACGGGCAAAAACTGCTGGCAGGTGCGCGAGGCGGGTACCCACGCCAGTACTTTTCCGGCTGACCTGGTGACCTATCCCGAACTACTTGCCAAGGCTGGATACCACGTCGGCTCGACCAACAAGGGCTGGGGGCCGGGTAAACTAGTGGGAAGAGAAAACAATCCTGCTGGCAAAGCCTTCGACAGCCGTAAACTCAAATCACCCGAAAATATCAGCAACAACGACTACGCCGCCAATTTCGAGGAGTTCTTGTCTGAACGGCAGGGCGATCAACCCTTCTGCTTCTGGTTCGGGGCTGCCGAGCCGCATCGCCGCTACCCAACGGGCATCGGCGCCGAGCGCGGCCTGAAGATGGCCGACGTGAAAGTACCTGGTTTCCTGCCCGACGTCCCGGAGGTGCGCACCGACATGCTGGATTACCTCTACGAAATTCAGTGGCAGGACGACCACCTCGGTCGGATGATCAAATCGCTGGAAGCCAAAGGCGAATTGGAAAACACCCTCATCGTCGTTACCTCGGACAACGGTATGCCCTTCCCCCGCGCCAAGGCCAATTGCTACGAATACGGCATCCACATGCCGCTGGCGATCATGTGGGGCAACAAAATTAAGGGCGGCCGCACGGTAGATGACCTGGTAAGTCTGGTAGATATGGCCCCGACATTCCTGGCGGCGGCGGGCGTGGATGCGCCGGAAATTATCGGCATGGCGGGCAAGAATTTGATGAATATTTTGTCCAGCAAAAAATCGGGAACGCTGGACGCAAGCCGACAGGCGGTGTATTCCTCGCGGGAGCGGCATTCGTCCTCGCGCTGGAACAATCAGGGCTACCCGCAGCGAAGCCTGCGCACGCCAGACTACCTCTACATTTGGAATATCCAGCCCACACGTTGGCCTGCCGGCGACCCGCAGAAGTTCGAGGAAGATGGAAAGCTCGGCCCAATGCACGGCGGCTATCACGACATCGACGATTTCGACGAGTCGGTGCTGAATCTCCGCCGGAATGATCCGGCCATCAGCAAATACTTTCACTTGGCCGTAGACAAGCGGCCGGAAGTAGAGCTGTATGACATCAAGAAAGATCCCTACTGCCTGACGAATCTGGCCGAAGAATCGGCTTTCCGCGCCACGCGTGAGAAACTGGGGAGTCAGCTGATGGCCTATCTTAAAAGTACCAACGACCCACGCATGACTCCCGAAGGGGAAAGTACCTACGAAGCCTACAAGCGGTACAGTCCGATTCGGAAATTCCCCGTGCCGAAGTGATCCATGCATGACTGAAGGCTTTCTGTCGGTAATTGAGTACCGACGGCCTCTTTTCTTGCCAAACGAATCATAGTTTCTTGAATCGCCCCATGAACAGAAGAACATTCTCCCAGAGCCTTCTTGGTGTTTCCGCAGCCACATTATCTATTCCCGATTCCATGTGGTCTTACGAAAATGAGGGTGACCAGCTTAGGAATATCCCTAAGACTGATACGCACATGCATCTGTTCGACTTAAAAAACTTGTCCTATAGCTGGTTGAAAAACTCACCCACAATCAACCGTAATTTTGATTTACAGGATTATAAAGCAGCCACAAAAAGCGCGAACATTGGCAAAATGGTTTTCATGGAAAGCGGAGCGGACGCCGGCTTGGGTCTCAAGGAAGCTGCCTTAGTAAGCCAGTTAGCCCTGTCTGAACCAAACATCAAGGGAATAGTAGCCAAGGCGGACCTCACGCAAGGGTCTGGCACGGAACAAGCGTTGGAACAGCTTTGCGAACTCCCTTTGGTGAAGGGCGTACGAGCCGGCTTCCCAAAAAATGCGGCAACTTCCAGTGATTTCCTGGCAGGCTTCAAGGCATTGGCCGACCGGAAGTTAAGTTTCGACCTGTTGCTCTCTCCACCACTCATGAACGAAGCGGTCGAGGTGGCCAAAAGATTTCCTGATACGATTTTTATCCTCAATCACCTGGGCAATCCGAACGTAGAAGACGCGGATACCACGCAATGGCGGGACGGAATAGAGAAGTTGGCGAAACGACCCAACGTAAACTGTAAAATTTCGGGGATTATTACTCGCTTCGGGCAGGATTGGTCGGTCGAGAAAATCAAACCTTATATCCTATACGCCATCGAGAAATTCGGGACGGATCGTTTGGTCTTCGCGGGAGATTGGCCCGTGGTACTGAAGGCGGGCTCCTACCAGAGCTGGTCCAGGGCTTTTGAAAAAATTACGGGACAATTTTCTGATGAAGATCTTCACAAGATATACCATGAAAATGCAGACCGTATTTACAGGTTATGAAAAACAAAAGCGATCTAAAATTTGGGGAGGACAAAGTGGCTTGGGTGTTTTTCCTCGGCTGCTGGCTGTGCAGTGTCTCTATGTCAAACGGCCAGTCTACCCCGACCTACAAAACGGCAAGAGACGGGAAAGTTTTCCAGGTTTTCCAATTCCCCAGAAATCAAATGCCACGCATCGACGGGGATAAAAGCGATTGGGCAATGGTGCCCGAAAACTACACCTACGGCACAGATCAATTAAGCGATACTGAAGACGGGATGGGCGCTGACATCGACCCAAAAGACCTCGATGTAAAAGTGACCATCGGGTGGGTAAAAGACTTGAACCGTATTTATTTTCTGTACGAGGCCTACGACGATTTTTGGGATTTTGCGCGTTTCAACCCCGAGGGGTATATGAACGATATATTTGAACTCGTGGTCGATGGGGATCTTTCGGGCGGGCCATTTATTCAAAACCCATTATATGATCCCGCGCAGATGAAGTGGCAACCTCAAACCGCTGCTTATATCGAAAACCATTTTAATTTTAGTGGTGTACACGCGCAGAACTACCATATCTATACGCCGCCGGTAAACAATGCGTGGGTGTTGGTGTGGGGAAGCCAATCGTGGATTTCCGAGTTTCCGCACGCCAACTATGCCTATGATTATCATTTTAAACACGGGGAAAGCGGCACTTTGAGTTTGGAAGGCTGGATCACGCCCTACGACTACGCTCCCTATGAAGGGCCGCAGAAGGCCGTAGAATCGGAGCTAAAAGAGAATAAGGTCATCGGCCTCGCCTGGTCGATCCTGGATTTTGACGGGGGGAAAAGGGAAGGCCACGTCAATCTCGCCCACAATACCAAAATGGTCAAGGATGCCTCGTATCTATGTGCCTTTCAACTGATGCCGTTGGAAAAACAGTTTTTGGAGCCCATCAGAGCAGCCTGGACGTTCAAGATCGTGGACGAAGAAAAAGGGATAGTGGCCTTTAAAGACGAATCCATTGGCGCGATCGAGAAATGGACCTGGGATTTTGGCAATGGCGAGAGCTCGACGGAACAAAGCCCGATTCACCAATTTAAAAGAAAAGGGGTACGCACGGTTATTACCCTGACGGTCGAAGGGGCCGAAGGCACCTCCAAACGTACCCGGTATTGGGAAGTCATGATACGTTAAGCCAGTGCCCGATTATCGGTAGAACTCCTGACTTTGGTCGAGGCCGCGCGCACCATAGATCACCGCAGGACTACCTACTTCGAGTGCCCCCAGATCCGGTGCTTTTCCGGTGAAATTGTCATT
>NZ_JBGSXF010000505.1:0-7373 GCF_041751555.1 Persicitalea sp.
GAACTCAGACCAATATTCATGGAGAATCTTGGCTCCCAGTTGCCGTACCGCTTTATGACATCGCCATTGGCCACCGCCGTACCCGGCAACTCGGGAAACTTGCGTTCGCCCTCCTGAAATTCCTGGTACTGATAAATCTGACCCGGCCCGAGGTTGCGGTACATCGAGTAGCGTAGTCCGTATTGCAGCGAAAAGCGGTCAGAAATTTTCTGCTCGTTGGCGATGTACAGCGCCGACTCGTCGCCGAAGCGGGAGTCGAGGCTGATGTTGCGACTCTCGCCGCTAGAGACAGCCAAGGCGTTGCCGGGGCGGCTGTCGTAGTTGATGTACTGTCCGCCGAAGCTGACTTGGTTGTTGGGCGTGAGGTAGTAGGTGAAGTCGGGCTTTACACTTGTACTGATAATTTTGGAATTCCATTCGAATCGGTCATTGGGAGTCTTATTGTTGGGGTCCGAATTGATGGAATAGTCGTAGTTGCTGTAGTAGGTCGTAAGGTTTAGGAAGAGTTTGTTGGAAAAAATGTGATTCCAACGCGCAGTGGCGGTACCATTACCCCAACCAAACCCAAACACGCTGGCCCCAAACACATCGCGCCCGAAGTACCCCGACGCATAAACCGTGTTCTTGTCGTTGATGCGGTAGTTGGCTTTGGCCGTGAGGTCATAGAAATTAAAACGGGTTTGTTTCAAATCGCCTTTCAAGAAAGGCTTGGCCAGCACGTCGATGTAAGACCGCCGCGCCGCCACAATAAACGACCCGCGTCCCGCCGCGAAGGGCTGCTCGTAGGTCAGCCGCGAGAAAATAGTACCGATGCCACCGTTGATTTCGCGCTTCTTGGTGTTCCCTTCTTTCATGCGCACATCCAGAATGGATGAAATCCGTCCGCCGTACTGCGCCGGAATCCCGCCCTTGATGAGCTTTACATCCTTGACCGCATCGGGATTGAAGACCGAAAAGAAACCAAACAAGTGGGAAGAATTATAGACGGGTGCTTCATCGAGTAAGATCAAGTTCTGCGATACATCACCGCCGCGTACGTTGAAGCCGGAAGCCCCTTCGCCCACCGTCGTGACGCCGGGCAATAGCTGTATACTTCTGATGATGTCCACCTCGCCCAGAAGGGCTGGGATCTGGCGGATGGTTTTAATGTCCACTTTATTGACCGACATTTCCAGACTGCGGACGTTTTCATCCTCTTTTCTGGTGGAAATGAGGACTTCTTCCAATTGCTTGCTTTCTGCTGACATCTCTACATTCCGGCGTTGGTCGGCATTCAGCGTCACGTTTTCGGTCATTTTCTGATAGCCGATGTACGTAAATACTAACGAATATTCACCCTCTGGCAAAGTGATGGAGTAGAAACCATAAGGGTTCGTGGTCACGCCTGTACTTTCTTCCCGTACGTACACAGACACGCCGATTAGCCCCTCGCCATTGGCGATATCCTTCACATAGCCGCTGACCGTATACTTTTCTTGCGCATTAGCGCCGCCTGATAGCAACAACAATCCCAAAACCACCAATCGGATTACATTCTTCATCAAAATCTAGTTTTTCTGTTTCTGCTTCTGAGACAACTCAGACCCGCTATTTCTTCATCTGCCCGGCAACCAATACACAAACTTAGGTAGGGTACTTTAAGTTTAGCGCGAGAAAGTGACCAAGCCGGACATATCCGCGATGAACGGGAGAACCGTCGGCCTGAACTGAATCAGCCGGGCAGCGGATAAGCACAGAAAGCCTCTCCGGTTACCGGAGAGGCTTTCCTAAATATCTTTGCGCCAAGTACTACAAGCTTAGCGTACCTTTCTCTTTGGCTTTTCTAAGCGTAGCTTCCAGACCATTTTTATTGATGGTACGGATTACCGAAGTCGCTACTTTGAGCGTAATCCATTCGCCTGTAGAAGGCACATAAAAGCGCTTCTTCCGTAGGTTGGGGATAAACTTACGCTTCGTTTTATTATTGGCGTGTGATACGTTATTACCCACGCGGGTTCTTTTTCCGGAAACTTGACAAACTCTGGCCATGATCTTTCAATTTTGCAAATGAGGGTGCAAATGTAAGTTTTTGAGGTTAAAGTTCAAAGTTGATGTCGTTCTTAATTCTTAGTCTGTAATTCATGCTTCTTGTTAAACATTTAAAAACCAGAACGATAGGCTCGATTTTCTGCTCTAAAAAATTTATTTTAATTCATTTGACTCACGGAAGCCGTAGGGGCAGTGCAGGCAACCGCTTTGGCAGCAATAGCCCCTCTTTCGATGATAGAGAGCGGTGAAAACCATGAAACCCTCTTCATTGATATAAAAATCATCTTTAGATAAGCCGTTGCTTTGCCTCATTATGGGAGTGGGTTCGACGGGTTGACTCAATTTGCAGTAGGTTTTGCTAACTTTACCCCAAAACCTGTTTTCAACCCGATTTGTTGCGCCTGTTTTTCCGCCAGGCGCGATCGGCCAGCCACGGCATGCCGTGGCTCTACCATAATTAATTTTTCCGAATGCACTACGTAGATACCACTTACTCCGAAGCTACTGAACGCGCCATGCAACTGGAATGGAAGTATGGCGCGCACAATTATAAACCCATGCCCGTAGTGCTGGAACGCGGCGAGGGTGTTCACGTCTGGGATGTGGAAGGGAATCAGTACCTTGATTTCCTGTCGGCGTACAGCGCGGTGAGCCAGGGACATTGCCACCCGCGCATCGTGAATGCGATGATCACACAAGCGCAAAAACTGACGCTGACTTCCCGCGCCTTTCACAGCGATATTCTGGGCGAGTGCGAGAAATTTATGGCAGAATACTTCGGCTTCGACAAGGTACTGATGATGAATTCGGGCGTGGAAGGCGGCGAGACGGCCCTTAAACTCACGCGCAAGTGGGCTTATAAAGTAAAAGGCGTTCCGGATAATCAGGCCGTGACCGTCTATGCCACGGGTAATTTCTGGGGCCGCACGCTGGCGGCGATTTCTTCCTCGACCGATAAATCCAGCACTACCGACTACGGCCCGTTCCTGCCTGGCGCGGTGCTGGTACCTTACGACGACCTGAACGCTCTGGAAAGTATTTTCAAGAAAAATCCCAATGTGGCGGGCTTTATGGTGGAACCCATTCAGGGCGAGGCGGGCGTGGTTGTGCCGCACGAAGGGTACTTAAAGGGCGTCCGCGAACTTTGTACAAAGTACAACGTGCTGTTCATCGCCGACGAGGTGCAGACGGGCATCGGCCGTACGGGCAAGCGGCTGGCCTGCGACTGGGAAAACGTGAAGCCCGATATCTTGGTACTTGGTAAAGCCCTGTCGGGTGGCACGATGCCCGTGTCCGCTGCCCTGGCTGACGACGAGGTTATGCTCACCATGCGTCCCGGCGAACACGGCTCCACTTACGGCGGCAACCCGCTGGCCTGCGCGGTGACGATGGAAGCCCTGCGGGTGGTCGAAGACGAAAGCCTCGCCGATAATGCCGAACGGATGGGTCAAATCTTCAGAAATAAAATGGAAGCCCTGCGCCGGAAAACAGATTTGATAAAACTGGTCAGGGGGAAGGGGCTGCTCAACGCTATTGTCATCAACGACACCGAAGAAAGCGACACGGCCTACGACTTATGCCTTAGCATGATGCATAAAGGATTACTCTGCAAACCTACCCACGGCAACAAGATCCGCTTCGCACCCCCGCTCGTCATCAACGAAGAACAAATGGAACGGGCGTGTGGGGTGATTGAAGAAGCTTTCTCGAATCATCTAACCCTCTCGTCATCCCGATAGTACCCCGCCTGACGGGAACCATTAGCGCGTTGTAATACGCCGTATCCCTCGCGGATGCCTTTGCGGAAGTTGCCGGCGAAGATCTCGCCATCGGAATAGTAGTAGGTACCTTTGCCATCCGGGACGTTTTTCAAGAAAAAGCCGACGTACTTATCGCCATTAGTAAAGTAGTAGGTTCCTTCCCCGGAGCGGAGATCATCTCGGAAAATTCCCTTATAGCGAACCGCCCCTCCAGGATAATACTGCACGCCGAAGCCGTGCTTTCGGCCGTTTTGAAAATGCCCTTCGTAGCGTTCCTGGTTTTCGCGCACCAGAATACCTGGTCCGTTGAAGCAGTCGCCCGAGGCACAGCCTTTGGGAGCGTGGTAGGTGATGTCGGTTTCGATGACTTCTTCTCTGGACGGAGTGGGAGCCTTGGGTTCAGGGCGGGAGGTACTCGATGGTACATTGTTGTTACGAGATGCAGTAATGTTAGGATTTGCCAACGAAGCCGGAACTTTATTAAACAGAGGGTACATCTTCTCCGCCTCGTTCCACCCTCGGCTAATAGCCTCTACGCGAACGCCCAAGCCCGGATGCGAATCGGTACTTTCTACGTTCGAAAGCGTACGGATCGCAATGAGCGACTCGTCCAGCGACGCGCCTAACTGGTGCAGCACGAAGCCAGAAAAGCGGTCTGCTTCCAATTCCTTGCTCGGGCGGCTGCCCATGCCGTCGATGGTGTGGCCCTGCAAGTGGTGGCCGATTTCGTGGGCCACGATGCTGATCGCTGACCAGTCGGTATTAGTCAGGTTCTCTACCTGCTTCATAAACTGGCCGTCGTAGATGATGAACCGCTGGCCATCCACGACGGTAGCGAAGCAGTTCTCGGTGTTGGGGCATTCGACTACCACGAAATTCCGTGTCAGGCCCACAGGTTGCAGAATGCGCTCCACCACACGCTCAGCGTGACGGTTAGACGTAAACGATAAGTAGTTGCAAATCTCTTTTGGCGAACTCAGCCGACCGTTGCCGACGTAATTGCAGACGAAAGATTCGGCTTCTTCTCCGGTCGATTGGGCGGAGGTAGTTCCGCTTATCAATGCACCAACACACAGGATCGTACCAAAATTTTTTAAACGGGGGGCTTTCATGGGCAAGGTGAGAATGGGCTTTTTGCTTTTATTTTTCGTAGGTAATAACGGCGAAAAGCGGAATGTCTTGCCTGACTTTTTCTTCCCATACAAAATTTCCTTTGCGTATTGCTTCCGCGATGTACATTTGTCCTCGCGATTTGCGTTTACAGAAACTGAACGTTAGCGCGTTGCGTTGTTTCGGTACCAATCCCACATCTATTCAACCCACTATGTTTTTGAAAAAAACCTACTTTTTGCTGTTTCTGGCTTTGACCACTTCGCTGGTTTCTTGCCGGAAAGACAAGTTCGAGGTCGTACGAGCGGGTAATCCGGCGGATACGGAGGTGAACAATTGGATTCACGCTAACATGAAGCAGTGGTACTTCTGGAACGATAAATTGCCCGAATCACCCGACTTCAAGCCTGATCCGCAGACCTTCTTTCAATCCCTCCTCTACAAATTTGACCCCTCGCTGCGTCCCGATGGGGATCGTTTTTCGTGGTTGCAGGAGAGCGCCGCCGAGTTGAAGGCGTCGCTTAGCGGCGAGTCCACCACCACGGGCCTGGAATATCGCATGATTCGCTACGTAACGGGGCAAGACGATCTTTTTGGCGTCGTGACCTATGTCGATAAAGGGTCGTCGGCTGAGAAGGCGGGTTTCAAGCGCGGCGATTTTTTTACCCACATCAACGGCCAAAAGCTCAGCGTGGGCAACTACCGCGCTTTGCTGACTACTGGTAACGAGGCGAAAGTGATTACACTGGGTACCTTGGATGCCGACAAAAAGGTAGTGTCGACCTCGACCACTCGCAGCGCGACGCCCGGCGTGATTCAGTCCAATCCGGTGTATTTTGATACGACTTTTGTAAAAGGAGAAAAGCGGGTGGGTTACGTGGTGTATCACCAGTTTATTCCCGGCCCCAATGGCAGCAACGCCAAGACCTACGACCAGGAATTGGAGAAAATTTTTGCTGATTTCAAAGCCAAAGGCGTCAACGAACTCGTAATGGATCTGCGCTACAACCGCGGCGGCTACGTGAGTTCAGCTACCCAAATCGCAAGCCTGGTGGGCAAGGGCGTAAGTGACAAAGACGTTTTTTACTACAAAGAATACAACAAGACCGTCACGCCCGATCTGGAAAAGCAGTATGGTAAAGATTTCTTCCACGACAATTTCCTGAGCAAGAGTCAGAACCTGGGAGGGAGCCTTAACCGCGTCTTTTTCTTGACCTCTACTTCCTCGGCCTCAGCCAGCGAACTGCTCATCAATGGCTTAAAACCATTCATGGAAGTATTTTTGGTGGGAGGAAAAACGGTAGGTAAGAACGTAGGCTCCATCACGCTTTCCGACAAGACAAACCGCATAAAGTGGGGCATCCAGCCCATCGTATCACGCTCGTCGAACAGTCAGCGCAGCTCTGACTACACGGCGGGCTTCGAGCCAAACGTGGTCAAAACTGAAGGTACCCTGTTGTATCCCTACGGCGATCCGCACGACCCATTACTGGGTGAGGCGCTGTTTCAGATTTTCGGTACCCGCGTTGCTCGGCGTGGCCTGGACGAAAGTGAGGAGCAGCCTAAGGTTGGCCCAGAAGTCTATTCGTCCATCGACCGAAAGGCAGCGGGCGGCAACATGTTCTTCACACTGCCGAACCAGTAGCGCCCTTTACTTCCTATTATTTTGAAAACCATGCTAATGAGTATAATCTCGATGGCATGGTTTTTTGTTTACTCTGAGCCGTGCGTTAAGCACTTTTTGTATTCTCTCATTACGTACCTCTAAAAAATAAAAGAACACATGGGAATCTTAACCTGGATTATCGTTGGACTCATCGCGGGCGGCATAGCCAAAGCTATTCACCCTGGCAAAGACCCCGGCGGTTTCATTGTCACGATGCTGATCGGCATCGCGGGAGCCATCGTCGGCGGCTTCATCTCGAGCGCGCTGGGCTTTGGCTCGGTGGATGGTTTCAACTTCGGTAGCTTATTCATTGCCATTTTAGGCGCAGTATTGCTGCTTTGGCTTTACCGGAAGTTTGCGACGAAATAGCTTATCGAGCTAATATCTTGTAAAAAGGCCACGGACAAGTCCGTGGCCTTTTTTGGTGTTTAATACTGAACATTAACCGCAGAACACACAAACAAAAAACGCAGATCGCGTAGCCCATTAGACTACGCGATCTGCGTTTTCAAATATCAGAAAAGACCAAAAACTACTAAATGATAGCCTCGGCTAGTACCAGCACTTTATTCTTCAAAACCTCCACAACCCCACCGTCGATGCGATAGACCTGCTTGGTAGCACCAGGAGTAGTTTCCACAACTACATCGCCCACGTCCAGCGTACTGACCAGTGGAGCATGATTGTCAAGTACCTGAAACTGGCCTTCGGTGCCGGGGAAAGTCACAGCATTCGCTTCGCCAGCAAACACCTTCTTATCGGGGGTTATTATTTCTAAATTCATAATGTGGGGTTTATTTCGCAGCCTC
>NZ_JBGSXF010000506.1:0-1791 GCF_041751555.1 Persicitalea sp.
ACTCGTTTCCAAAATGATGCGGATGCCCATTCAGGCCAACAAGGCCATCGTGGGTCGCAACGCCTTTGCGCACTCGTCGGGCATTCACCAGGATGGATTTTTGAAGCATTCGCTCAATTACGAAATCATGAACCCGCACGACGTGGGCGTTGATAAGTCCGACATTTTGCTAACCGCCCGCTCGGGCCGTCACGCTCTGAAACACCGCATGGAACTATTAGGCTTTACCTACGAGCAGGAGGCGCTCAATGAAGTTTACGATCGCTTCCTGGAGGTAGCCGACGTCAAGAAAGAAGTGAACGATAAGGACTTAGTAGACCTGGCCCAGGCCTACGCTGCCGTTTAGGGGTAGTTTTTGGTTGGCTACTGTGGAAAACAATTTTTGTTGGAAAAGGTATTAATAAATAGCGTGGATTGCTACCAACACGTTTCATCACCCCAAGAAACCCTCAACTCTCCACCCGCACCGGCGTACCGGTCCACTGTCAATCGAATAACAATGGCTCAACCAAACCTGAATCTTATCGAAGCCCTGCGCCGCACGGCTAATAAACTCAAGAAAGGCGCACCCTATCAGTGGGGTCATATGGGTAGTTGCAACTGCGGCAACCTGGCGCAGGAACTTACTACGCTCACCAAAGCCGAAATTCACCAACACGCTCTGGCCGTTGGGCGCGGCGAATGGCAAGAGCAACTGAATGACTACTGCCCCACGAGTGGTCTGCCGATGGATCTGCTCATCACCGATATACTTGAATCTGGACTCACATCCAGCGATTTGCAACACCTGGAAAGACTAACCGACCGCCGAATACTGGAACGCCTCCCCAGGGAAAAGCGGTACCTCCGCCACAACTTCCGCGACGATGTGGTACTTTATATCAGTACCTGGGCGGATTGGCTGGAAGAGCAGCTTTTGAACACGATTATACTGCCCTCTTTGGGAGAAGTAAAGAAAGAAGAATACGCCTAGAAACTTGGCTTTGATTGTTGTATCGGTCAAAAAATAGCCCCGCCAAAGATGTTGGGGCTATTTTTTTGTAAGTTACTTCTGAAATCTTGATTTCAAAAAGCCGGATCATCAAACTTTACTTTTTCGTAATTCTTTTGAATCGATGGCGCACTCCGTAGAAAGGGATAAATCCTAGCAAATACTCTTTCAAAGTCATCCTGAGGTGGCGCATTCTGAGAATTGCAATAATTGGGATGTAAACGATGACGACAAATGAGAACAAGATTTGACGTACTTGGTCGGAATTCGCATCAGGTACCATTTCGGGCAAAATTCCCAGGACTGCTGCTGCTAAAATAAGCAGAGCCCAGTATTTGGGTAGTGTCATATTCTTCATCTTGATTGAAAATTGTTTAAGTGGACATTTTGCTTACTCAAGATAGGGTTTTTCTTATTTTTAACCAATAATTTGTAATCCTTTTTTAAATATTTAAAACCCTTCATCCTTAATCTCTTTCTCCGTAATCGCCCCATACTTCTTCACCGCGTCGCGGATTTCATCGGCTTTCCCAACCAGAACGAATTGCAGTTTTTCTTTGGGGAAGTACTTAGCGATGATGTCGTTGGCTTGCGCTACGGTCAGGCCATCTACTTTGGTCTGGAAAGTGTTGATGTAGTTTTCGTCGAACCCGTACGTAAACATATCCGTGAGCAATCCCGCCAACGCGCCCGCCGACTCGTAATTGGGGGGGAAGTCGCCCTTCACATAGGCTTTGGCCGAGGCCAGGATTTCTTCGTTCAGCCCCGAGCGGTGCAGACTGTCAAGTACCTGCAACGCC
>NZ_JBGSXF010000507.1:0-9429 GCF_041751555.1 Persicitalea sp.
TGAGGCCATGGCAATCGGCGAGTACGAGGTACTACCCGTGGTGGAAGAGGTCCCCGTAATCTGCGGCGTGTATGGCTCTGACCCACGCCGCCGGATGTGGCACCACCTGCTTAAAGTCAGGGATATGGGTTTTTCAGGAATCAACAATTTTCCGACCCAGTCCATCGTGGATGGCCATTTTCGGCAAGTACTTGAGGAAACGGGCATGGGCTTCGACAAAGAAGTGGAGATGGTGCAGCTGGCTTCGAAAATGGACTTGTTCTCGATTGTATATGTTGCCAAACCCGTAGAAGCCGCGCTAATGGCCGAAGCTGGTGCGGACGCCATCATTGCCCACGTGGGCACCACCGTCGGTGGCTCCATCGGGGTAGTGGAGGCTACCGTTAGCATGGACGAAGCCATCGAGCGCAGCCAGGCGATCATGGACGCAGGGAAAGCCATAAATCCTGACATTTTTTTCCTGGCCCACGGTGGCCCAATCAACACGCCGGAAGATGTACGGGTAGTTTTGGATAAATCCGATATGCACGGCTTCGTGGGAGCATCGTCGCTCGAACGGATGGGCGTGGAGCAGTCGCTGACCGATTTGACGAGAAGGTTCAAAGCTTTGACTTTGGGGAAGTAGAGTAGGTTGGGGTAGTTTCCGCGTCCTATTGGTATTGTATTAACAAAACCGCTACCGTTGAAAAAGCTCCCACCCATTGTCTTGGTACCCCTTCTTCTAACCCTCATGTCGAACTGGGCATTCGCCCAGGATCTGGTAGCTACCTACCTCCGCACCGAATACAAAGTCAGTCCGGTCACGGATGTTTCCGCTCCTCGATTAAGCTGGGAGCTTACTTCGTCGGAACGCAACCAATTACAATCGGCTTATCAAATTCTTGTCGCCACTTCACCGGAAAAACTTTCGGAGCAAGGCGCTGACCTTTGGAATTCCGGGAAGGTGAGTGGCCGCGCCACCGCGCAGGTAGTTTACGCTGGTAAAAAACTGGCATCGCGCCAGATATGCTATTGGAAAGTACGTAGTTGGGATAAAAATGGCAAAGCGGGTGCGTGGAGCGAAGCTGCCCGTTGGGAAATGGGGCTTCTTGACAAAAAGGAATGGCAGGCGCAATGGATTGGCCTCGACCCCGACACGCTGGGCAGAGGCAAAATTTACCAACTACCCCCCGCGCCGTACCTGCGCCACGAAATAAAGGTCAAACCGGGTTTTCGCAAGGCTCGGCTGTACGTCACTGCCCTGGGTTTGTACGAATTCTCGATTAACGGCAAAAAAACAGGCGAAGATTTCCTCACGCCCGGCTGGACCGACTACGATCGGCGGGTGTACTACCAAACCTACGACGTGACCGAGCAAATAAAGTCTGGCATCAACGTCCTTGGTTCCCAACTTTCTTACGGCTGGTACGCGGGTTATTTGGGCTACGCTTTATTAGTTAAGAATCCGGTGGTAAGGGCATTTTACGGAAAAGTACCGCTACTAAAAGCTCAACTGGAAGTGGAATATTCCGACGGTCATATCGAAACCTTTGGCACTGACCAAAAGTGGAGAGCCAGCTTCGGTGCTCTGCTGGAATCTGACCTCATGCACGGCGAAACCTACGACGCCCGTCTCGAATGGCCAGATTGGCAAAAGCCCGGATTCAATGACAAGAAATGGCAAAAGGCCGGGGTGTATCCCGACCGTCCAGGCCGACTGGTGCAGACGTATCCTGCTCAGCCAGTACAGATCACCGGAATCCTCGCCGTAAAGAGCCAAACCCTGCGACCTGACGGCTCCTACATCCTGGACATGGGACAGAATTTCGCGGGCACCGTCCGGCTGCGCGTGAAGGGTGAGGCCGGCGATTCCATCCGACTGCGCTACGGCGAGAAGCTTTTCCCCGATGGGCGACTAATGACCGAAAACCTACGCATGGCGCGGGCGACGGATACCTATATCCTTAACGGAGATAAGGCTGGTGAAGAATGGATGCCAAAGTTCACATACAAGGGCTTTCAATACATTGAAATCAGCGGTTTGCGGACGGCACCTACTCCCGAAACGATTACGGGACTGGTCATCGGCTCAGAACTACCCAAGGTGGGTACCTTCGAAACCGACAACGCGATGGTCAACCAGCTGTACAGCAACATCGAGTGGACGCAGCGCTCTAACTACATCGATATCCCGACCGACTGCCCCCAGCGCGACGAGCGCATGGGCTGGACTGCCGACGCCCACGTGTACGTGAAGTCGGCCACCTTCAACCGCGACGTGTCGGTATTCTTTACAAAATGGACGGTGGATCTCAACGATGCGCAGTACGAGAACGGCGCGTACCCCCTCTACGCCCCGCGCCCTAATCTGCGCAAGTCCGACACCTACTCGCCGGGTTGGATGGAGGCAGGGATCATATGTCCCTACCAGATTTACCGCAGCTACGGTGACACCCGACTGATCCAAGAAGGATGGGTAAATATGGTGCATTTCATGGATTTTCTGGAAAAGCGAAGTAAGGGTGAAGACTTCTTTACCGAAGCTACTTTCGAAGACCTCAGCCCGAAAGGCGGTTTTGGCGATTGGCTATCCTTTGGGAAAAAGACGCCGCCCGATATGCTGGCATCGTTCTACTTTGCCTACTGCGCCGATTTGATGGCCGAAATGGCCATAGCTATCAGCAAGCCTGACGACCAGAAGCGCTTCCAGGAAATGGGTCAGAATGTGCGTAAAGCGTTACTTGACCATTATCAGGCTTCCAGCGGCCGCTTTAAAAGTGATACGCTGCCCTACGGCGACGGGGCAGGCTATGTGGACGGGAAGCTTGGTTTTATGGCTCACACCCAAACGGCGTACGCCAATGCCATTTATATGGACATAGTACCCCCCAAAGCGATGCCGCAAATGGGCAAGTACCTGGCTGAACTTCTTCGCCAGAATAGCGGCAAACTAGCCACGGGCTTTCTGGGTACCAAGCCGCTGCTACCCGCCCTGTCGGCTACCGGACACTCCGATTTGTCCTACGATCTGTTTCTAAGTACCGAATTTCCTTCCTGGGGCTTCGAGGTGGCCAATGGCTCCACGACTATCTGGGAGCGCTGGGATAGCTACACCAAAGAAGACGGCTTCCGCTACAATGCCGCTATGAATTCCTTCAACCATTACTCTTTCGGGGCAGTCTGCGAGTGGATGTTCGGCAACGCAGCAGGAATTCAGGCGGTAGATCCCGGCTTCCGGCATCTCAGGATTCGACCTGAGATAGATCCGAAATCCGGCCCCGACCGCATCAGTCGATTGAATGCCAGCTACCACAGCATCAATGGTTTGATCGAGTCAGCGTGGAATAAGGGCGATGACGGCTTAGTGATGAACGTTACCGTTCCGGTCAATACAACCGCCGATATCTTTGTCCCGGCGCGTTCGGCGACGGATGTTCTGGTGGATGGTAAAAAAGTAACTTCCTCTGCCGAAATGAAAGTTCGCGATAGTCAGAGTGGTCTCGTTATCCTATCTGTCGGCTCAGGTAGTTATGAAATCAAAAGCAAAATGAAGTAGAGCCAAAAAAAGGGGTACTTTTGCAAAAAAAGTACCCCTTTCAAAGCCTTTGCTTTATGGAAATCTTCGTCGGTAGTCTTCCCCTCACGCTCAGGAGATGGCATTTGCAGGAAATATTCGAGAAATACGGCGCGGTCTCTTCGGCTACCGTCGTGATCGATTACGACACCAAGCAGAGCAAAGGCTACGGCTTCGTCAAGATGCCTGACCGCTTGCAGGGACTCGATGCTATCGCCTCGCTCAATGGTCGCGAAATCGACGGCGTGCCGCTGGTAGTAAACGAAACTAAGTACCAGCGCGACGAAGGTCGCGAAAGCCGCGCCGAAAAACCCAAAGCTTCCAAACCGACAAATTTCTCCCGCGACCGCTACGCTAAGCCAGACGCCGCCAAGCCTGCCTCAACGCACCGACCCAGCAGTGGTCGGCCGGGTTTTGGTAAAAAGTCCAATTCAAAGAAAAAATAGTTCGCCTGGCCTGCAACCTTCCTCTTCTTGAATTCGTAACTGCTGAGTCTACACTGATTCTTCCAGGGGAAAAACTGCATTTCTAGTTGCCCAATAATGGAATAGTGCTGTTCGAATGGGGTTGATAGTGAACTCTGATTCTTGGAATAGTTTTAAAACAGAGTTTTTAAACTATTGAAAAACAGAAATTTAAGTTTTTCATTTCCTTTTAAAAGAAAAATTCTGATGATTTTTTCGAAAAAAAAACCTGTATTTGATTAGTAATAATATTATACACTTATATTTGCGCGAAATTTTGCTTATCCAATAGTTGCAATGGCAACCGATATTTAAAATCTATTAGCCGATTGACGGCTATTTCAAGCTTATCCGTTTTAAATTTTTATCAAACAAACCAACCAACTAAACATGAGAAGAATCTCTTTACTACTTCTGTTGCTGGGCACCTTGCTGACAAATTTGTCGGCCTTCGCCCAGGACATGACCGTCACGGGAACCGTGACCGACGAAACCGGCAGTACGCTGCCGGGCGTGAGCGTGGTGGTGAAAGGCACCACGCGGGGTACTACCACGGGAGCCGATGGCAGGTACAGCATGGCTGCTTCGCGCAATAATGTGCTGTCATTCAGCTTTGTAGGCTTTCTGGCTAAGGAAGTTACGGTGGGCAACCAATCCACGATAAATATTTCGTTAGCCCCCGATGTGGCTAATTTGGAGGAAGTCGTGGTGCTGGCTTTCGGTAGTGCCAAGAAAGCCAACTTCACGGGTTCGGCGGGTATTATTGATGCCGAGAATCTGAAAGTACGGCCTATTACGAATATTACCAGCGCCATTGCGGGTACTACCGCTGGGGTGATAGCGACCGCTGGCAGTGGTCAGCCGGGCACTGCTCCCGACATTCGGATCAGGGGTTTTGGCTCGATCAATTCAGGAAATGACCCTCTTTACGTAGTGGACGGGATTCCTTACACGGCCAGCATAGCCAACCTCAACCCCGACGACATCGAGAAAATTACGATCCTGAAAGATGCGGCTTCCACCGCCCTTTACGGATCGAGGGCCGCGAACGGCGTGGTGATGGTCACGACCAAAAAAGGTACGCTTGGGGCAAACAACATCAATGTAAAGTACACCAAAGGGGTGAACTCGCGCGGCTTGCCTGAGTACGACCGCGTAGGGCCAAGAAATTATTACCCGTTGATGTGGGAAGCCTACCGCAACAGCCAGGCTTACCGCGCCAGCAAGCCTGTGGATTTGGCCGTAGCCAGTGCCGATGCTACAGAAAGAGTTGTTTCATTGGTAGGGTATAATGTCTTTAACGTACCAAACAATCAACTGGTGAACTCGTCTGGGGAAATGAACCCCAACGCCCAACTGCTCTACGATGAGTCCGACCTGGATTGGTTTGCTCCCCTGGTTCGCCAGGGAAGCCGCGATGAGGTCAATGTCAATTTTTCGGGTGCGCAGGAGAAGTCGGACTACTACATCTCCATGTCCTACCTGCGGGACAAGGGCTACCTGATTCGCTCGGACTACGACCGCTTTACGGGACGGATGAACGTCAACAGCCAAATGAAATCCTGGTTCAAAGCCGGGGCGAACCTGTCGGCCACCATCATCAAGTCGAACCAGGCCGACGCCGGGAGCAGCAATACCTTCGTAAACCCCTTCAATTTTTCCAGAAACATGGGGCCGATTTATCCCGTGTACGCACTCGACCCGGCCAATCCCGGTCAATTCCTGACCAATGCCGATGGTACTCGTCGCTATGACTTTGGTAACCTCAATGCCCTGGGTCTGCCCAACCGCCCTCAATATGGCGGACGGCACTCGGTGGCTGAAACCGAGTTGAACCAGAACTTTTTCCGTCGAAATGTTATCGGAGCCAGGGCATACGCCGAGGTCAAATTCCTGAAAGACTTCCGTTTTACCAGCAATGTCGGTGTGGACATAACCAACATCAACAACGTAACATTCGGCAACCCGATCATCGGAGATGGTGCCCCGGCTGGCCGGGCGAATCACGAGTTTGTGAACATTACAGGCTACAACCTCAACCAACTGCTGAACTACGACAAGTCGATTGGAAACCACAATTTCGGTGTGCTGGTGGGCCACGAAAATTTCCAGGTAACAGACAATAGATTGGATGGCTCTCGCTCGCAGCAGATTCTGGATGGTAACGTCGAGTTGATCAACTTCACGACCACGACCAACCTTACTTCGCAGTACAACATCCGGCGGGTGGAGGGATACCTTTCCCGTGTCAATTACGATTACGACGAGCGGTACTTTATCTCCGCTTCAGCGCGGCGTGACGGTTCCAGTAAATTCTATAAGGACAACCGCTGGGGTACTTTTTACTCCCTCAGCGGTGCCTGGCGACTGGATCAGGAAGAGTTCATCAAATCTATCCCTATCATCAACCAGTTGAAATTGCGCAGCTCGTACGGACAAACGGGTAACGACGGTGGAGGAAACACGCAAGCCGGAGCTGACATCAGCTATTACGCCTGGCAGCCACTCTATAACCTGAATTGGAACAACGCCACCGAAGCGGGTATCTTGCAAAGCAGCCTCGGTAACCGGAATCTGGAATGGGAAGCCAGTAATGCATTCGACGTGGCTCTCGAGTTTGGCATTCTCAATAACCGCGTCTCGGGTACGGTCGAGTACTTCGACCGTCGGTCGTCTAACCTCATTTTTGAAGTACCGCTACCTTGGTCGTCAGGAATCAACACCGAGACGCGCAACATCGGCACACTGTCCAATTCCGGTATAGAGCTTCAATTTGATTTTGAGCCTATCCGTAAAAAGGACTTTACCTGGGCGATTGGATTCAATGCGACAAGTTTTAAAAACAAAATTACCAAAATGCCGGAGGAGACTCCCGAAATTATCACGGGTACCAAAAAGTACAGCGTGGGTTCTTCGATCTACGACTACTGGTTGCGTGAGTACGTGGGTATCAATTCCGAAACGGGAGAAGTGGAGTACCGGGCCGAAACTTTCAATGCCTCCAACTCGCGTATCACCGAAACTGGCGACACGCTGACGACGAGTATCAACAACGGGCGTTTCCATTACAATGGTAGTTCTATCCCCAAACTGATGGGCGGAATTACCAACAGGTTCAGCTATAAGGGTCTGACTTTGTCGGGAATTCTGGTGTACCAGATCGGTGGCAAAATCTACGATGGTGCCTACCAGGGTCTGATGAGTTCAGGCGGCTACGGTAGTGCCAAGCACGTCGATATCCTGAACCGCTGGCAGAACCCCGGCGACATCACCAACGTACCTCGCATGGACGAGGGCCGGACGGGCGATTTCGACGCTACCTCCGACCGCTGGCTGATCGACGGAAGCTACCTGAACATCCGCAGCGTAACACTGTCGTACCAGTTCCCCAAAAGCCTCGCCTCCAAGGTCTTCACGCAGAACCTGCAGCTTTACGTCAGTGCTGAGAACTTCTTCCTGCTTTCAAAACGCAAAGGAATGAATGTCCAGCGGGACTTCAGCGGAATTACCAACAACTCCTACAGCCCCTCCAAGAGTATGGTTATGGGAATTTCATTCACGCTTTAAAAATAATTTTGAATGAGTGAATGATAGAATGATAGAATAAAAAAATAAATACTCTATTCTATTAACCCATTATTCACTCATTCACTCATTCACTAATTCAAAATTGATTTCAGTATGAAAAAGAAACTATTTGCGCTGACCATCGCGATTGGGTGTATGTCGGCTATATCCTGCAGCGACGATTACCTCGACACCACGCCCACGGCTAGTGTGGACGCCGGGGCCGCTTTTTCGACTACCAAAAACGCTACTGCAGCCATCAATGGCATCTACCGTGCGATGGTAGTACGTTACCAGAGTTCACAGGGTTTTTTCGGGTATCCAGCCCTCATGATCATCCAGGATGTACTGGGTGAGGATTTGGTGTTCGGAAATTCTTCGAATGGCTGGCATTTTAGCGAAGGCCGCTGGTTGAGCCACCGCAACGAAGCTTTCAACCTGACCGAAACGCCTTACCAGATGTACTACCGTTTGATTGGTAACGCCAATCTTGCCATCGTAAACCTCCCCGACGCTGTCGGCCCAAAGGAGGATCGTGACCGCCTAATGGGTGAAGCACTCGGATTACGGGCCTTTTCGTACTTCAACCTGGTTCAGCTTTACGGGAAGCGTTACGACGCCGCCGCCAAGCCTAATACTCAACTGGGCGTACCGCTGGTACTTGCCCCCACCACGGAAGGCGTGCCCCGCAATACGGTCGAAGAGGTATATACTCAAATCAACAAAGATCTGACCGAAGCCGTCGCTTTACTGACTTCTAACCGTGTGGCAAAATCACACATCAACAAAGAAGTGGCTAATGGCTTACTGGCCCGCGTGGCCCTGGTGCAGCAACGTTGGGCCGATGCGGCCACTTATGCCGTCGCCGCTCGCAAAGGCTACCCGCTAATGTCGATTATGCAGTATCAGGATGGTTTTGCCGACCTCACGAATCCTGAGTGGATCTGGGGATTCGATCACCTGGAAGATCAGTCGGAGTTCTTTGGTGCTTACCATTCCTATATCTCGTCAAATTACAACTCGTCCAACATCCGGCAAACGCCCAAGGCGATCAACAGCTTGCTATACGCCAAGATCCCGGAAACGGACGTGCGCAAGAAATTGTGGGTCGAGAAGCCTACGAAAGATAATTCCATAACGCCTCCCGGTGGCGTACGGGTACCCTTCATGAACCAGAAATTCCGCTTGCCCGGCACGCCTTCTACCAGTACGCAGGGCGACATCCCCTATATGCGGGCTGCCGAAATGTATCTGATCGAAGCCGAGGCTTTGGCCAAGCAGGGCAAAGAGGCCGATGCCGCTAAAGTACTTTTTGAACTGGCCAGCAAGCGTGATCCGGCTTACAAACTGTCCACTAAGACGGGAGCCGCCCTGCTGGAAGAGATTTACTTCCAGCGCCGCATCGAACTCTGGGGTGAGGGCCACCGCTTCCTGGATTTGAAGCGCCTGAATATGCCGCTCGACCGTAACGGGGCCAACCACAACCCTGCCGTCGCCGTGATCTTCGACGTACCCGCCGGGGATGTGAAATGGGAGTTCCTGATTCCCCGCCGCGAACTCAACGCCAATAAAGCTCTCGTGCAGAACCCGCTTTGAGTTCTAATTTTGAATTAGTGAATTATTGAATATAATTCACTTAAAACGCCCGCTTCCGTCCAGTACGGGGGCGGGCGTTTTGTTTTACCTTTGCATCAATCTTAGTTTAACTCTCAACTCTCAACTATCCACTATCCACTATCCATTGAACAAAGTTCTTTTCCTCACGCCCCCCTTCACGCAACTCAACACGCCCTATCCGGCGACAGCTTACCTGAAAGGTTTTCTGAATACGGTGGGTATCGAGTC
>NZ_JBGSXF010000508.1:0-8416 GCF_041751555.1 Persicitalea sp.
TTGCATAAACCTTACAAACTCGAATAATCCGGCAACTCCGGCCTTGCCGCCAGACCTTTCTTAATGATTTGCTCGACGCGCTCGCGCTCCTCCCCTACCAGCGATAGTCTTGGGGCGCGTACATGTTCAGTACCAATGCCCGCGTGGACTTCGGCTAGTTTGATGTACTGGACTAGTTTGGGATGCAAATCAAGTTCACAAAGTGGCAGAAACCAGCGGAATACTTCGCGGGCTTCGTCCAGCCTTCCGGCTTTGGTAAGGCGGTAAATTGCTACGGTTTCGCGCGGGAAAGCGCAAACCAGTCCGGCCACCCAGCCGTCAGCCCCCATGACAAGTTCTTCCATCGCCAGCGTGTCTACACCGCAAAGGATTTTTAGACGGTCGCCGAAGCGGTTGCGGAGGCGGGTAACATTAGTGACGTCGCGGGTCGATTCTTTTACGGCTTGGATGTTATCCAATTCGAGCAACTCCTCGAACATATCCGGGGTAGTTTCGATTTTGTAGTCCACTGGATTGTTATATATCATGATGGGCAGAGTGGTGGACTGAGCGATGGCCTTGAAGAAAGCTACCGTTTCGCGGTCGTCGGCTTTATAGCGCATCGGCGGCAGCAGCATTAGACCACTGGCTCCTAAGTCGGCAGCGGATTCGGCTACCTTGATGCCTTCTTTGGTAGAGGCTTCTGAGATGTTAAGGACAACAGGAATTTTACCACTGATTTTTTTGACAGCGTGTCTCACCAGCGTTTCCCGTTCGGGTTGGGTGAGCGTGCTGGCTTCGCCGAGGGAACCGCCCAGGATGATGCCATCAACGCCCGCTTCTATTTGGGCTTGCAGGTTACGCTCGAAGGCGGGCAGGTCTAGGGTATCGTCGGTGGTAAATTTGGTCGTAAGGGCTGGAAAGACGCCCTGCCAGTCAAAGGTCATAGGAAAGGTTTCGGTTAGTGATGTCATCGAATCCGAAAAGTACGAACCACGCCGACCAAACACAAAAAAGCCATCGGCTAGATGGCTTTTTATTGGCAAGTAAGGGTGGATAAACGCGATCGACCCTTTTATATGTTCAGAAATAAACCGAAACTACTTATTAGACAAGTAGCCTGATTATCTAATAATCAGGCTGATTTCACTTGTCGTGAAATTCTGTGGAGTCGGTCAAAAGTGGATTTAGAATTTTCCCTACCCCCAAACTGGTATGTATCGGTTTGCTTTTGGCGATTTTGCTCAACCAAATAGGCGGCCAGAATACCAGCAAAAAGACTAACGAAGAAGAATACGAGTATTTCCATAGCGAGAGATAGTTACGTTGATTTTCGTTTTTCAAAAAAAATTCCATGCCGAACCATTAATCCAGTAGAAATGATCCTATTATTGTGAATTCTAGTGGCGCACATTCCCCAATACGCGACTAAACTGGGGAATTCCACTCGACAAAACCCGCTCTATCCTGTTGTTTGATGACAATCAGCGGTTATTTTTAAAGTATTATTTATATCTTGTGTTTTCAATGTTTCATCCGTACCCATACTAAAAAACCCCTTCTGTTTATGAAAAAACTACTATTTACCATCCTGGTGCTGCTTGTGGCAACGACAGGAAATGTTTTCGCCCAAGACCGTGCCCTCAGCGGGACGGTCAATGATGAGAATGGGCAGCCCCTGCCGGGGGCCAGCGTTCTACTAAAAGGTACCGTTCGGGGTACCAATACTAACGCCGAGGGTAATTTCACACTCAACGTCAACGGGGCCGGCACCTTAACCATCTCGACGGTTGGCTACGCCAACAAAGATGTGCCTTTCACCGCAACACAAACCACGCTAACGACCAGCCTCAACACCGACGTACGCAACCTGGGCGAGGTAGTCGTAACGGCTCTTGGTATTTCCAAGGAGCAGAAGACCCTAAGCTACGCCACGCAGCAAATCGAAACCAAGACCTTCGCCAAGGCCCGCGAACTCAACGTGGCCAACTCGCTCATCGGGCGGGTGGCGGGGCTGGACGTAGCCCGTTCCGCTTCGGGCCTGGGCGGTTCGTCCCGGATCGTGCTGCGCGGCGACCGCTCGATCACGGGCAACAACCAGGCACTCATCGTAATAGATGGCGTGCCTGTTAACAACAGCAATTTCAGCCCCGGGAATGCCAACGGCGGACGGGATGGTGGGGACGGCCTGAGCAGCATCAATCCTGACGACATCGAGTCGATCAACGTGTTGCGCGGCGCGGCTGCCACCGCGCTTTATGGTAGCCTGGCTTCCAACGGTGCTCTTATCATCACCACCAAGCGCGGCGTGTCGCGCAAGGGCGTGGGCGTGAGCATCAACAGCTCTTTCCTGGCCGAACAGCCGCTGTTTTTGCGTGAGTTCCAGAATGAGTACGGGCAAGGCAGCGCCGGGCAGTACAGCCCGCGCTCCGAGTTTAGCTGGGGTCCTAAAATTACCGGACAATCCGTAGCCCTGTGGGGTCCCAACCCGGCCAATGCGGGCCAGACATACAATATGACGCCCCAGCCCAACAGCTATGAGAATTTTTACTCGACGGGCAGCCAACTTTCCAACTCGATTGCATTTTCGGGAGGAACCGAGCAGGCACAGACGTACTTTTCGTACACCAATGTAGGGGCAACTGGTATCGTGGACAACAACAAGCTTAAGCGCAACATCCTAAATTTTCGTATCACGAACAAGCTGGGCAAGAAGCTGAACCTGGACACTAAGGTAACTTACCTGAATGAGGTGGTTAACAACCGCCAGCAGACGGGCGAAGCCTTTGCCAACCTACAGCGCCACATCCTGCGAATCCCGCGCAATATATCGCTCGAACAGGCGCAGGACTTTGAATACATTGACCCCAGCACGGGCCGACTCCGTCAGAACTACTGGAACCCCGGCTCCAACGGAGGACAAAACCCCTACTGGATTAAAAACCGGGTGAGTGCTTTGGATAAGCGCGACCGGATTACGGGCTTCTCTGAGTTGTCATACAACTTCACGCCGTCCTTCAAGCTATTAGGTCGGGCTGGGCTGGACAAGTACGTCGATAAATTTGAGGGTAAGTGGTACAACAACACCTACACCATCGCCGACAACGGGGATTACCAAACGAGCTGGCGGGAAGTTTCGCTGCTGAACCTGGACTTGTTTGGGATGTACAATAAGAACTTTGGCCAAAACCTGGCCGTGAGTGCGATTGTGGGAGCCAACCTGCAAAGGAATAATTTCCTCACTCAAAGTACCTCGACGGGTGGCCTGAACCGCGACAACCTCTTCATCACGACCAACGCCCGCAGCCCGCAATCTAACCGGGGCGTGAGCCAGACTGAGAAGCAAGGGGTTTTCGCCACGGCGGACGTCACTTTCCGCGACGCGCTTACTATTTCGGCCTCGGCCCGTAACGACTGGTCCTCTACGCTACCCGCCGCCAACCGTTCCTACTTCTATCCTTCGGTGGGCTTCGCGGCAGTAGTTTCCAACATGATCACAATGCCGAGTGCGATCTCGTTTCTCAAAGTACGCGGCACCTACGCCCAGACGGGTAGCGACGCGACTCCTTACCTGCTGAATCAGACCTACACTTTTTCGCCTGGAGGGCCCAACGGTTTCATCTCACGCGACAACGTGAAACCCTTTCCCGATTTGAAACCGGAGATTACGACCGCTCTTGAAGGGGGAATCGAGATGAAATTCTTCGGCAATCGTTTGGGCTTCGACCTGGGCTTTTACACCAGCGATTCCAAGAACCAACTGTTCCGGGTGAGTATTCCGCCCGCTTCGGGTTGGTCGTCAGAATTTATCAACGCCGGATTGGTGCGTAACTCGGGCGTCGAACTCACAATGAATATTACACCTGTGCAAGTCGGCGATCTGCGCTGGGACATCGACCTCAACTACGCGGCCAACACGAACAAACTCGTGGAACTCACCCCAGCATTAAAAACGCTTACGCTGGCGGGGGACTTCTTCAACAGTGTCCGGGCTGAGGAAGGGAAACCACTGGGACAGGTGTATAGCCGGGGCTATGTGCGCAATGACCAGGGACAGATTTTGGTGGATAAAGACGGTCTTCCCCAAATCACTAGCGGCACGTCGGTCTTGCTGGGTAACACCCGGCCTACCTGGACCGGGGGACTGGGCAACCGTATTACGTACAAGAGTCTTTCGCTCAACTTCCTGATTAGTGCCCGCGTCGGTGGAATCGTGACCTCGTTCACCAATGCCGTCATCTACGCGGACGGCGTGACCGAGCAGACACTGGCCGGACGCGAGTCGTTCGTTTTCGATGGCGTGAAGGCCGATGGTACCAAAAACGATATCGCTACGACTGCGGAAAAATACTGGCTTAGAGTGGGTGGCCGCAATACCCCGGCTGGTGAGGCGTTCACGTACAGTGCAACCAATGTCCGGCTGCGTGAGCTGTCCCTGACCTATACTTTGCCAGCAGCAACAGTAGCAAAGTCGCCTTTTTCGGCGGCCTCCGTATCGCTGGTTGGCCGGAATTTGTTCTTCCTAATCAATAAAGCCGAGGGTTTCGATCCAGAACTCACGGCGGGTGCACAGAACACCACCGTCGGACTGGAATCATTTGCCCTGCCATCAACCCGCACGATCGGTGTGAACCTTAATCTGTCATTCTAGTCAAAATACAACAACAAACCTATCAAGAACATGAAATCAGGAATAATCAAAATAATCACTGTTCCAGTACTTCTGGCGGTGCTGGCGGTTGGTTTTTATGCTTGCACCGACAAGTTTGACGACCTCAATACCGACAAAACCAAGCTTACCTCGCTCGACGCCTCGGGAGTAGGCAATGCTTTCGCTGCGGCGCAGTACCGTTCGATTCAGGCCAGTTGGCAGACCTTCCAAAGTCTTTTCGCCGACCTGCAATCGCAGTTTTACGCCAACGTAGCCATTAACTTCCCTTCCGACCGAAACGTGATGGTCGGTGGGTGGCTCAACGGCGCCTTCAATGGCTTCTACAACTCGGCGGTGCCCCCCCTGCTGGGCGTTTTGGAAGCCACAGCTCCCGGTGGCCCAAGTGAGAACGCGGCCATTTATGCCATTGCCAACATTTGGAAAGTGCAGATGTTTCTACCACGCACCGACTATTGGGGGCCTATCCCCTACTCACAGGTGGGTAATGGCGGCAAGAGCGTAGAATACGATTCCCAGGAATTTATTTATAAGGACTTCCTGAAACTTCTCAAAGAAGGGGCGGCTAGTTTGCAGGCTTTCAAAGGCAAAAACATCCTGGGTGACAACGACCAGGTTTACCAGGGCAACGTCGACAAATGGATTCTTTTTGCCAATACCATGCGGCTTCGCGTCTCGATGCGGATGTCGAAGGTAGAGCCGGCCCTGGCCAAGACCAACGCCGAAGAAGCCGTAGCCGGAGGGGTTTTGACCACCAATGCCCACGACGCTTTCCTCAAGGTTACGACGAACTCCCTCAACCCTATGGCCCAAACTACCGCCTGGAACGAATACCGGATGAGTGCAGCCATGGAAAGTGTGCTGAAAGGCTACGATGATCCGAGAATGAGCAAGTACTACGCGCCCGTACCCGGTACCAATACGTTCAAGGGTTTGCGTAATGGTTTCTCCCAGGCGCAACTGGGGCTTGCTGAGAACGCCGCCGTTGCTAACTCTAACGTAAATCCTGCCTTTACACCCGACAATATGTTCAGCACCCCGTTCGCCATCATGTATGCCTCGGAGGCTTGGTTCCTGCGCGCCGAGGGTGCCTTAAAAGGCTGGAATATGGGTACGGGTACGGCCAAGGAATTCTATGAGAAGGGAATCGAAGCTTCGATGAAGCAGTGGGGCATTACCGATGCCGCTGCTATTCAGGCTTATACCAACAGTACTTCTACGCCGGTTGCCCTTGATGCGGGTCACGCTGTGAAATCGCCGCCTTTGAGCGATATTCCGGTGAAGTGGGCCACTACACCCGAGAAGCAGCTTGAGCAGATCATCACCCAGAAATGGCTTTCGCTGTGGCCCAACGGCCACGAGGCATGGGCAGAGTACCGCCGCACGGGCTATCCCAAGCTCTACCCTCGCATCAATTCCGAAAACCCGGATGTACCTGCCGGCGGGGTGGTACGGCGCACACCTTTCACCCAGGGTGAATTCCAGACCAACGAACCCGGCGTACAAACAGGCATCTCGAAGTTGGGAGGCCCCGACAGCCCCGCTACCCGGTTGTGGTGGGATAAGCCCTGACGGCTTGACGGCTAGGGCGTCCTGAGAATGCAAAGAGCCGCTTTCCGAGAGAGCGGCTCTTTTTTGATTGATGGTTTACGTTCAGTATATGATTTCCTCCTCGGCTAATAATTTAGCGACGTTCAGCACACAATCCTCAAGCAGGGGAATATCCTGGTCGAAGTCGGCGTAGTACCAGTTTTGGGTGGTAGAACAGACAAATATTTTTTTGTTGAAAGTACTCACCCAAATGATTTTCTCAACGCCGAAGTCCAGCATTTTCTGTGATTTAGCAAGAACATAATCCCTTTCCTGGCGCCAGGAGGTCTCACTCAAATCCACTTTGATATCTACCTCAATCACTATTTTAGGAGGAATGTTAAAATATTTGTCATTTACGGTCGCCTTATCCTTTTCAAAAATAACTATGTCACTAGCTAAATTATTTCCTGTGCCAAGGTGCAGTCCTGTCTCATTGTTGGATAGTAAATATTTCTTCCTGTCAATATTCCCAAAGAGAAAACCGTGGATGATTGAAGCCAAAACCCCCTGCAACGAACTGCTTCCCATGATTTCCTCGAGTTTTTTGTTTCCAGCCAACACTTCCAAGTACCCCTTGTAAGGCAGGGCTTCGCCATTCATTTCCTCGTAGGCCAAATAAGCCGGAATGGTTCGAACTTCCCGATGAGGTTCTCTTTCAATAACTACCATATCGTTCTCCTTTTTTTACAATTCTAATAAAAAACCATCAACAAACCAATTGGAAATCACTATTTTGGGGTTGTCATTATTTTTCAGGATACCCATGACAAAAGACTTCTCTGCTAATCTGGCCGCTTGTTTTCTGGCCGCTGCCATGCTGCTCACAGCCGCGACGGCAACCCTCGCCCAGAACGCCGCGCCCAAAGACCGCAACGCGGTAAACGCCAACACCAATGCCAGCAGCATGATGGCCGATTCGCCTCTGACCTTTCCCGACAAAGGCCCCAATCCGCCCAAGTACGAGCCGGACCTGACGGTGGAGGAAATGCCCGTCGAGCAAGACTACTTCCTGTTTGCCTCCCCCGCCCGTTCGCTGGCCCAAATCAATAAAATCCAAGCCGAAATGCCGCCCGGCGAGTTCACGCTTCCCCCAACCGACTGGAAGTACCTGAAAAGCACCCGCAAAAAACTCAGAAAAGGCGGCGACCTGCACATTCTGGGCCTGGGCGACAGCATAATCAACGATATCATGCGCTCGGGCTGGATCGCCAAACTGCGCGAAAAGTACCCTAATGCCAACATCAAGGCGACCGTCTATGTGAGGGGCGGCGGCGGCAACCGCCACTACCGCGAAGCGGGCCGCATCCAAAAGTACCTCGTCCCGCTCAAGCCCGACCTGGTTTTCATCGGGGGCATCAGCCAGCAGCAGGATTTTGAAGGCATGAAGGACGTCATCGACCAAATCCGCGCTGAACTACCCGAGGTGGAGTTCTTATTGGCGACGGGGGCTTTCGGCAACGTCGATCCGCGCGACCCCGCCGCGCTGGCGGTGGCGCAACATTCGGGTACTTCGCCCTACGGAAAAGCCTTGCGGGAGTTTGCCAAGAATGAGAAAGCTGCTTATTTAGACATGACCACGCCCTGGGCCGAGTACATCCGCAGTTCGGGCTTGCACCCGCACCTGTTCTACCGCGACCGCGTCCATGCCAATGAGTACGGCGAGCAGATTCTTTCCAAGATTATGCTGGCTTTTTTTAAGTCATAAAAACCAGAATTAACCGAGTACTTGACTCATGAAATTATTTTTAATACGGTTTGCTGCGATACTTTTGCTTGCCAGCCCGCTTCTGGTTGCCCAAACCCGCGCTCAAGCTACCATTGCAGAAACATCCCGATCCTTAAAAACCTACGGCTTCTCCGACCCCAGCCCCGTGGCCGAGCCGGGGCGGATTTACCCTTACCATAAGTTCGACGGCTATACCGATAAGGGCGTAATGAAAAACTGGAAATTCGTCGAACTCGAAAACTCCTACATCAAAGTGTCCATCACGCCCGAGATTGGAGGCAAGATTTGGGGCGCTTATGACAAGGCGACTAATTTCCCCTTTGTCTATTTCAACCACGTCGTCAAGTTCCGCAACGTGGCCATGCGCGGGCCGTGGACTTCGGGCGGCATTGAGCTGAACTTCGGCGACATTGGACACGCCCCCACCGTGTCGAGTCCGGTGGACTACG
>NZ_JBGSXF010000509.1:0-1989 GCF_041751555.1 Persicitalea sp.
CCCAAAAAATCGTTGACCGTAAGGAACAGGTCTTGAACGTCGTCCGGGTCTTCGAGCAAATCGATTTGCTTGTGTAGCAGGTCTTTCAAATCTCGTGCTGACATGGCTTTTTCGTTTTTTCTCAAATATAAGGAAAAGGGAATAGAACCGCTCATGCGAGAGGCTGATTGCTGGCTTTCTAGCGTTGGCGTAAACTTGGCAGCGGGGCCGTTGCAAACGGCCTATCATCTTTGGTACGCGGTCGTCCTTCGGAAGACCCCGCACAACGGCCATCGGCGGAACACTACGACGAACTGAGTAAAAAAGCAGGACAATTCGTGATGGACTAGATTTTAGCGTTGGCGTAAACTTGGTGGCATGGCCGTTGAAAACGGCCTTTTTATCTTTGGTACGCGGTCATCCTTCGGAAAACCCCGCACAACATCTTCGCGCGGAACACTACGCCGAACGGAGTTATTTCCCATGACAGAGTTTATATTTCTTACCACTGTTACAATGGCATAGGTCATTTCTTCTAACTTTTGGTACTTTCTTTTCCTTTAAAATATCCTTAATTGGTCGTTCAACGGTTTTATTTATTGGTGGGATTGAATAATTATTGACTTGATTGTAGTTAATAATATTTATTATTTCATTTGGATCTTTATCATTTAAATACTGATTCTGAATCAAGGTTAATATCATTAGTATTAAACCAATAAAACCATAGAGTTCATTTCTGTTTTTGGGAATGATATCAGAAAGAGAACTAAGTTCCGGAGTTTCTCTATTTAGCTTTTCTGAAAGAGTAGAGAAATTATCTTTGTTTTCTCTGGCATCTTCTAAAATTACCTTTAATTTTCTCAGCGATGATATGCTAACAGTTGGGGCACCAAGAAATTTAACTGTACCATCAATAAAATCATATAAACCATCTGGGATTGAACCCATGCTTCCACAATACGGACATTGACTTTTAATTCCACTTAACGAAATATTATGAGCATTTTCAATAAAAAAACTGGACTTAAAAATATGGCCATTTGGGCATATAGCAGGTAGTACTGGCATGATTGATCTAGTTTTAGTTTAAATGAAACTTTGTGTGTTCCCCGCTAACCACAATCTGTGATCGGGGTTGCATCACCTCGCGTTTGCAACGCGATCCATGTCCTAGGGTTTGTAGCTTTTCATCATATAAGCATATAGAAATCACTACACGCTACAACCCCACCTCCACAACCAACCCCGGCAACACACCCTCGCCGGATAACGCCACCGATTCACCTTTTACAATCTCGACATCACCATTGGCTCGATAGATGTACACAGCCTTTCCCTTGCGGTCGATGAGCCAGCCCAGGCGGCAGCCGTTGGTACGGTACTCCTCCATTTTAGCTTTCAATTCTTTCAGTCGGTCGCTTTCGGAGCGGATTTCTACGACAAAATCCGGGTAGGTGTGGGTGAAAACCTTGCGGTCGGCTTCCGGGATGCCTTCCCAGCGTTCCTTGGCGATCCAGGATACATCGGGTGAGCGCACGGCCCCATTGGGCAGCGTGTAGCCAGATGAAGAATCGAAGACATAGCCCAATTGAGTTTCTCGATTCCAAAGTACCACCTCGAACAAAAACTCAGCGTTGAAATTCCCGGTACTCATTCCCGTAGGCGACATAATCGTGATGTTTCCGTATTGGTCGCGCTCCATGCGCAAGTCCCGGTTAGCCTGGCAGAGATCGAAGAACATCTCCTCCGTAATGCCATCCACCGTTTGTATCAAGAATCCGTTTTCAAGTACCATTGCAAGTTATTTTTATCAAGGTTGGCTCTTTAAGGCGTCCGATTATGCTCGCTCAGCCACTGCTCTGTCAGCTGTGGGGTCCAGCCTTCTTCCTCGGCTAAGCGATCTACGGCGTCATCCAATTGTCGGGCAAAGTAATCGGCCAGCAGTTCCTTAATTTCCAATACCTGTTTTTCGCTCACAGGTCGCGCAAAGGTTTTGACTAGCTCGAC
>NZ_JBGSXF010000510.1:0-12072 GCF_041751555.1 Persicitalea sp.
GTCGTCGCCCTTCAAATAAAAATCGTTGATGGCAAAGGTCTTACCGAATTTGGCCGTATTTGGCGTTTTGGATAGTGCGAGCATCGCCGAGTTATTGTGCGCCATGTAGTGTCGTCCAATTAAACCGGAGCCATTGGCCAATCCGTTCGGGTGCTTCTCACTCTTCGATTTTAACAATAACACGGCAGAATTTATGGCACCGCAGGCCACGATAACGGTACCTGAACTAAATGCTTTTTTTGCACCATCAATTTCGGTGACCACCTCAGTAATCTTGGTACCCTCGCTATTCATCCGCAGTTCGGTTACCAGGGCATGAGTCAGTAGCGTAACATTATCATGTTTCACCGCTTTTTTGATTCCCATGACGTGCGAGTCACCTTTCGATCCCGTTGGATCCGGAAACCCATCAAAACGATCGAGGATAACCGGAGACACGCCTTCTTCGGCTCCTAAATCTACCCCGATGGGCAAGGGGAAAGGCTTTATTCCGGTGGTTTTGATGTCATCGAATAATTTTTGAATGCTGGGCTCGTGCTTAAGGGGCGGTAAAGGGTACGGTTCAGATTCCGGAGGTTCGGTGGGGTCACTCCCGCGTACGCCATGCACATGGTACATTTTCTCGGCTTCCAGATAATACGGCTGCAAATCTCGATAGGATATGGGCCATGCCGGGGAAACCCCTCCCTCATGTCGAGTTTCGCCGAAATCTTCCTCCCGCATGCGAAATAGTGCGGCACCATAAAATTTAGTGTTCCCACCGACGCAGTAATGAATCTGGGGTTTGAATTCTTCTCCATCTTTGTCTATCCAGGGTTCATTGGCCGTATACCGGCCTTTTACGAAGACTTCTTCCGTGTCCCAATTTTCCTTTTCGCGGGGAATGTAATCACCCCGCTCGAGGATCAATATTTTCTTTCCCGTAGGTGCCAGTTTTGCCGCCAGCGTTCCGCCACCCGCACCGGTGCCGATAATTATTACGTCGTAGTGTTCCATATTTTTGTTCCTAGTCGTTATATTTTATTAATGGTGTATATACTTGGTAGTAAGCGCTACCAGGATCGCTCATCCCGCGAACCTCAACTAACCTCCTTCAAAGACTCCAGCATGGTCGGGATGAGCTCCGATACGGTGGGATGCACCTGCACGGAATCACGGATCACTGTATACGCGGCATCGGCGTACATGACATTCAGGATACTGCCGATGATCTCATCGCCACCTACCCCCAGCACGCAGGCTCCCACTATTTTTTTCGTGTCGGCGTCGATGAGCGCACTCATAAATCCGTTCGTTTCTCCTTTTTCTTTTGCCCGCGAAATACGGCTCATCTCTCGTTTGGCTTCGAGTAAGTTAATACCTTTCGAAAGTGCCTCCTTTCGGGTTATGCCGGCCCTACCGAGCGGAGGGTCGGTGAATAGACCGTAGGTGAGGATACGATCGCTTACTTTTCTGTCTTTGCCAGCAAACATATTTTCGGCCACTATTTCGTAGTCGTTATAAGCCGTGTGGGTAAAGGCGCCTTTGCCATTGCAGTCGCCCAGGGCGAAAATACCGGGTACGTTGGTTTGCAGGTAGTCGTCCACCTCGATGTAGCCGTGATCATCGACAAGCACCCCCGTTTTATCCAAATTCAACTGGTTGGTGTTAGGCTTTCTGCCCACGGCCAACAGCAAATGGGTGCCGCTTACTTTTGGCGGCCCGCCCAGTTTGCAGTCCACTTGAATGGAAATGCCTCCATCCGCTTCTTTCTCCCCGGAAATACACGTAGCCTGTAGCCTGAATTCAATTCCTTCATCCTTGAAGAATTGCAGGATAGTGTCGCTTACTTCCTGATCCTCGCGCTTGATCAGGGTATCGCCTTTTTCTACTATCGTAACCCGACTGCCAAAGCGCTTGAACATCTGCCCAAATTCCAATCCGATGTAGCTGCCGCCCACAATGATCAGGTGTTCGGGTACTTCCTCCAGTTCCAGAATTGACTCGTTGGTCAGATAAGATACCCCTTCAAATCCTTCCGGGACAAAAGGCCGTCCGCCCACGTTGATGAAAATTTGCTCGGCGGTCATTTCTGCCTCGCCGACCGCCAGTTGCTTAGGCCCGATGAAGGTAGCTTCTCCTTTGAAATAGGTGATGTTTTCATTCTTCTCTAATCCTCCCGCAATGCCATCGACCGACTTTTTGATCAGACTGTCTTTGCGGGCTTTTATTTGTTTCATATCGGCGTAGGCACCTTTAGGAATCATTACTCCTAATGCTTCCCCGTTGGTTGCGTCCCACATTCTGCGGGCACTGGCCACGTAGGTTTTGGTGGGCGTACAGCCCACGTTCAGGCAGGTGCCGCCCAAGTGCTGCTTTTCAATGAAGGCGACCTTCTTGCCTTGGGCAGCCATTTTGAAAACCAGCGGGGTACCCGCCTGGCCGGAACCAATGATAATAGCGTCAAATTCTTGCATAGGTTAGGATAATTATGGTAAAAACCCGGCGCTGAGACCGGGCTTTTGCGCTTTTATAGAAAGATGGATTGAGCAATCGTAAGTTGTTAACGATCTAGCGGTACTCCGGATTTTCGAAATCCCACCGTGTTCCATCGTCCCACGCTTTCCGGGAATTACCGTACGCTGGATACCCGCCCTGCTCTTTCAGCATTTTGGCCAGGTGCATCAGGTTATACGTCATAAAAGTGGTATTACGGTTGGTGAACTCCGAGTCATACCCTACCGGGGGAGCTATTTTTTCTCCTTTCCATTCCGTATCTCCGTAGCTGGGTCCTGGGCCTACCGTGCCGATCCAGCCACAATCTGCCTGGGGTGGAATGCTATAACCGATGTGCTGCATCGCGTAGAGGAGCCCCATGGCGCAATGTTTGATGCCATCCTCGTTGCCCGTGATGACGCAGCCACCCACCTTTCCGTAATACACGTACTGCCCTTTCTCATTCTGCTTGGAACTCATGGCGTAAAGCCGCTCCACCAGCTGCGTGGCGACCGACGAGCGCTCGCCCAGCCAAATCGGGCTGCCGATTACCAAAATATCGGCAGCCTTTACTTTTTTATAGACCTCCGGCCAGTCGTCACTCTTAATACTTTCATCTTCCTTCGTCATGTCGGGCTGTACGCCGGGGGCGATGTCGTAGTCCACCAGACGAATGAGTTCCGTTTTTACGCCTTCGGCCTCCATGATACGGCGCGATACCTCCATGAGCCCGGCGGTGTGGCTTTCGGCAGGAGATTTTTTAAGGGTACAGTTGACGTATACTGCTTTCAGGTCGGAAAAATCGGGTGTATTCATTTTGTAAATTGGTTAGTGGGTTTGACTGGACAATAAGGTGTACAGAAGGTGAAAAAAGTTGACAGCGTTGCGCCATCATGTTGTGCGGGCATTGATCAAAGGGCTAATCAGCGAAATGAGCTGTTCACAAGTCTGAGCAGAATCAATTTCCTCGCTAGTGAGCACTTGGGTCAGTTCGTTGTTGTCTACGCCAAAAACGGCTGGAAAGCCACAGGTTGATGCAAGGTCATAGTGTAGTAGGAATTCATCCCGATGCAGAAAGCGGCATTCCTGCGGCAGGGAGAACAAAAACTTTTTCCAAGATTGTTTCAGGCTGAACGTATCGAATGTAATGGCGCATAAGCCACACGGATACGATTGGGGAAGGAGTAGTTTATGGAAAAAATGAACTGCGCCGTCCCCCAGGCCCGTATCTGCATTATACACAAAAATCAGAGTTTTCATAGATAATGGTTTGTAAATAGGCCGACCAGCCAAGATGGGTACCTTGCGAAATTCATCATCGTGTTAGGTACTGGGAAAGGGGCACTATTCCATTCCCCAATCAACTGAGTGCATGTTTCGGTGCGTTGGGTTCAGCACCCTTGTAGCCGCCAGGCCACCGACAATCGTTTTTCCAAGTGTGTTCATCATCTTAGTTAGTTTGTTTTCCTGCAAAGCTCACCAATGACCCGCCCGATTATTGTCGTCCAGCGGACATAAGTCGAGGTTTCTGAAAAAAACTTACTGCTAAGAGCTAGACGGGGCGGTAATCAAACAATAAAAATCTGCTGGCTAAGCTGACTTTGAGCAAAACGATAAGATGGGAAGCAGGTCAACACGGGCATTATGTTGACGATTAGGCAGCAGCGATTTGTTATAATCGGTCGTAATCGATAACCAATATACGATGGCGGTCATAGGCAATAATGCCCGCCTTTTCCAACTCACTAAATACGCTGGTAACGCTTTGGCGGGCAGTTGCCGTGAGCTTTGCAATCTCTTCGTGGGTCAGGTGCAGTTTGACTTCCTTTTGCCCGGTAAGCAGCATCTGACCATGTTCGTCCGCCAGTTCTTTGATAAATGCCCGGATTCGTTCAGGAGCCGATTTGAAAACCAAACTGGTCAATCTACTTTGCACTTTTCGGAGCCGTAGCCCAATGAGCTTTGTAATTTGCCGATTGAATACCGCATTTTTAACCAGAATATTTTCCAATTGGTCGATGCTAATGGAACATATCAGGGTATCCTCCACAACCTCGGCGATTTCGCCTCGGGTACTTTCACCCAGGATGGCCAACTCACCGAATAACTCACCGGGCGAAAGGAGGGAAAGGATCATCTCCTTTCCCTCCGATGAATAAAATGAGATTTTTACCTTACCCTCTTTGACAAAATAGAGTTTACGATCCTCATCATCAGGAAAGTAAATAATGCTGTTTTTAGGGATTTTTCTCATCGCGCTAGCCCCGGCCAATGCCTGCTTTTCGTTGGGGGAGAGCGCTTTCAAAATATTGAAATTCTCGAAATACCAGACTTTAGTGCGTGCTTGAGACATAACCCAAAGGTATATTTTTTTGGGAAATGTACTTTGAACAATACAATCTACCTAAATATTTTAAAATGTCTTTTCAAAGAAGGGCATTGTATTTCCTGCCAGCGAGAAGCATGGTCTTAACCCGACTAATCACGCTGACCGTAAAAAGACCATTTCTTATCGCAAACCCATGAAGGGAGAAACGTCCCGGCGTCCCGGTATTTCACTGGGCAGCAAGTTAGGTCTGTGAGGGGACCTCATACTCATACTATGCATGATTCAGTGATATTTGTCTAAAATTTAACCAAACATTCTGAATCCGTAGTAAAAAGCCTGGATCAGTCTGGATAAAAAGCGTTTCTGAAGTCCACTGCTGCGCCAATGAGGGACGCATGCACAAAGGCCTGGGGCAGGTTTCCCAGCCACTCCCCCGTCAGCGGATCCCCCTCCTCGGGCATAATCCCTACATCATTCATGAAGCGCAGTGCCGCCTCCATGATCTGCTCGGACTTTTCCCGATTATGGCGCATCACCCAGTATTGGGCGACCCAGAAAGTTCCCGCCAGGAAAGCCCCTTCCAGTTGTGAATCAAATTCCACCAGGTGACGACGGTAGAGGTTGTCCTGGCCATACTCCTCTTCAAGCCTTTCGAGGGTTTTGACCATGGTTGGCGTATCGGCACCGGTGTATCCCCAGATTGGGAAAAGCACCGAGCTCACATCGACGGCCTCGCTACCGGCATAAGCAGCATAGGCACCATCGGAGGTCTTGCAGTTTTCCTCAACATACTGACCGATTCGCACCGAGGCATCCTGCCACCGCTTCCTTTCTACCGTATCCTGTGAGAATTCTGCGATGTATTCAAGGCTGATGGCAGCCACCACCTTGCTGGAGGTATAGTGGTGCTTCTGTTTCTCTTCCCATATGCCGTGGTCCTTTTCGTGCCAGTGCTCAACCAAAAATTCGGCCAGTTCCTGCATAGTCTCCCAATGTTCACGGGTATCATAAAGGTTGTAGATCACCTTGGCGGCAATCAGTACATTGCTGTTGGCATCCAGTTGCAGCTGGTCGCTCGCCCCGTTTCCATACTGCACCGGGGCACTGTCCCTGTAACCCCGGAACGCCAGCGGTTGCTGGGTACCGGCTGGCTGCATGTCCAGGGTCAGCATGGGCACGACCGGTTTGGGAATACGGTGCATCGACGAGCACATGAAGCTTAGGAAGCGGCGCTCTTCCTCCCCATCGCTGCCAGCCCTGGCCAGGGCGCTGACAATCATGGCGGCGTCCCGGAGCCAGACATAGCGGTAGTCGTAGTTGCGCTCCCCGCCGACCACCTCCGGCAGCGAGGTGGTTGCCGCGGCTATGATGCCCCCGTTCTCAGCCCGTGTCAGCAAACGCAGCTGCCGCAGTGACTTGCTGACCTGGTCTTCATACGGCCCCTTATAATTAACGCGACCGGCCACAACACGCCAATTCCGCAGGGTGAGCTCCCTGGCCAGGTGAAGTGCTTCTTCTGGATTCTCCAGAGCTGTTTCAGCCAGCATAAACCAGGCTTTTTCCCCGACGGGTACCCGGCAGCGGACAGAATCCGACTCAACAGCTAAAGGGTGTGACGCGTACAGGCGAAAATCAAATTCAACGGCCACATGCCTTTCCCCCTTCTGGGCCAGCTGGGGCGTTTGCCTGGCATAGTTAGGGCGATGATTGAAATGCATTTCGTAAGGGACTGGTGAAGGAGAAAGCTGGCGGCACAGGCCATAAAAACGGGCATTGAGGGGCATCCAGTCTTCCAGAAGCAAGTTGTCTTTCTCGCCCTTTAGATGGGTTTGCAGAAGGGCACTGCCTTCCAGGTAGTTTCTACTTTCAAAAGAGAGTCCAGCTGCCTTAAACACCCATGAGCCGCCTTGTTCAGGATCCAGTAGGTGCGCAAAGAAGGAGGGGTTGTCAAAGCGCCGGGGACAGTACCACACGATATCTCCCCTTTTGTCGAGCAAGGCGCAGGTACGGCGGTCGCCGATGAGGGCCAGATCGCTTAAGGGTATAAAAGGTTCTACTTTCTGGTGCATGATCCGGGCTTGTCAAACGCTAGGACTTTGCAAATCTGCAAAGTCGATGAATATCAAATAGGTAATGAATATAAAGTAAGCACATTATGCCCATTACTTTCTTTATATAAGTCGTACAGTGGCTTGACTTTCAAAAAGTTGACGATGGCTCCTGTAACGCAGTACACACACATTTTCTTCTGTACTGAGCGGAGCTGCTATTGTCTTCCCGGATTGAATCGATCAGTGAATGTTCTTGAGTCATAATTGTTTAAAGTTTGAATAACGGAAATAATTGTGGAATTAGCACATTTGAGGTGTACAGGTAGGAGAACAATGACCACCGCACTGCAGAAATTCCTAAAAATTCAGGCCAGTCCGGGCTTATTTTTTCTTTTTAGCCCAATGCCTGGCTGGTACGCTGATGAATGTCCGCCACACGACGTTCTAGGGCAATTACCATGCGGGTCTATCAGGCCAGGCCAGGTTTGTTCACCGATTTCTTAGTTTTATAACTTATGAATTCTACTGTGCATGCTGTATAAGCGAAAGCACTATCTTTGTCCATTTACTAAAAGAACCCTTTAAAGTAGGAAATCAGCGCCCAAACCAAAAAATACAACAAAACCGACGAGAAGTACCCCAACATCCATAAGGTGACCGACGGGCATTGGAACGATTGAGTCGAAGAAAAGCCAATACTTATCCGTATCATTCAATCATGAAAACCATTGCTACCCTGATTTTCAGCCTGTTTATTTTCCTTACCGTGCAGGCTCAGGAAAAGAAGCCCAATATCATTGTTATCCTCACCGACGATCAGGGGTGGGCCGATGTGGGCTTCAACGGAGCGACGGACATTCCCACGCCAAATCTGGATCGACTGGCTGCCAACGGGATGATTTTTTCCAACGGCTATGTCTCGCATCCCTATTGCAGCCCTTCCAGGGCGGGCCTGCTTACCGGACGCTATCAGGCCCGGTTCGGACACGATTGCAATATGCCTTACGGAGATGATAATGACGCGACCGTGGGCACACCACTTTCGGAAAAAATGATTTCAGAAGCCCTCAAAGAGCAAGGGTACCGTACGAGCGCCATTGGGAAATGGCACTTGGGGGATCATGCCAGCCTTCACCCTACCCAACAGGGGTTCGACCATTGGTTTGGCTTCGTAGGCGGCAGCATGAATCACTGGGGGAAGCGGAATGGCCCGCTGCAGACAATCGTTCGGAATGGAGTCCCGGTTCCTGAAAACGAACTGCATTATCTGACCGATGACTTCACCGACGAAGCGATTCGCGTCATCAATCAAAATGACGACAAACCCTTTTTCATTTACCTGGCCTATAATGCCCCACATGCCCCCGACCAGGCCCCCGAGAATTACCTGAAACAGACTGAGCACATCGAATACGGTGGACGAAGCATTTACGGGGCCATGGTTAACGCGGTAGATGCGGGGGTCGGAAGAATTGACTCAACCCTAGCGGCCAACGGTATGAAAGAGAATACCATACTTGTCTACCTGAGCGACAACGGCGGAAGGGGCCAATATGCCGACAACAGACCCAACAGGGGTTATAAAGGAATGCTGTTCAAAGGCGGGGTCAAAGTGCCCTTTTTCATCTCCTGGCCGAAAGGCCTTCCGGAGGGCCGGCGGTACGATAGGGTGGTGAGCTCACTGGATATCTTCCCTACGGCTCTGGAAGCTGCAGGTGCCAACCCGTCAAAGGAAAAGCAATTGGATGGCGTAAGCCTGATTCCTTACCTAACTGGAAAAAAGAACTCCAACCCTCATGATGAACTGTTCTGGCGGGCTGTGGGGGGCTTTGAATATGCGTCGCGAGTCGGGAATCATAAGCTGTACAAACGAGCAAACGAGGAAAATTTGTTGCTCTTTGACTTGAAGAGCGATCCTTTCGAGCGAAAAGACATCGCTGGTGATCACCCTGAACTCGTGAAAAAACTAGATAAGGCATATCGGGAATGGGATGCCAAGAACATACCACACGGCTGGGAAGACCCCCACCAGGAAAATGTGATCAAAGAACGGCAAGTCTGGAAGGCCCAAAGGGAAAAGGCAATGCGTCCGAATGGAAAATAGAGTCACATAAATTGAAATATTATTACGTTCCACTATTTACTAAAATGAAACGATACTGCCTCGCCCTCGACCTTAAAGACGACCCCGTCCTGATCGAAAAGTACAAGTGGCACCACGCGCCCGAAAACCAGTGGCCCGAAATCAACCAAAGCAGAATTCCCATCCCCGTCATTGAATTTTGTGGAATCCGCGGTCAATTATGTCATTGCCAAACGGTTTTCTAAAAAGCAATCCATGCAGTGGACTAGGAAAGGTGCACACTTACTGCTACGAGTCAGGACTGAGGTATTTGAATAGTGAGTGGGAGGATGTTTTTCGAAAGATCAATCCCGATTTCATGCCGATCAAATCAGTAAACGATCCTAATACCGTCCAGGAATCGGCATGAATCTCCCGCAACTGCGGACCGTCACACTTTTTGATGCTCTCCCATGTGGACATGCTTAAACCGACCACTGGCCAACATGACCTGTATTTCGTATTCAAAAATCCGACAGGGACAAGGGAGAGATGTTTTTCCTCGACTGAATGCATTTCAATAGGAACTGAAAAACCAGGTACTTCGGGGGGTACGCCTTTCCCACGAAGTGCCTGGTTTTGCTAAATTTGATGGCTTTGTCCCTGAGCTATCCGGGCCAGATCTGCTACCTTGTCGGCAATAAAATTGGGGTATTCCTCCTGCAGAAAATGCTTGCTGTCCAGTTGGTAGACCCGCGCCGTAGGCGCTGCCTCCAGAAAATGGTTGCCGTGGGTTTCAAAATCCAGGAAATTATCATTTTTACCCCAAATCAGCTGAATCGGGTAGGGTACATCGTGCACCGCTGAGTAGCAAAGTTGACTAAACTCCGGGGTCTGTTCAAAGTTGCGCATGATTTTTAAAAATGCATCGCCGCCGTCATCGCGCTTGAGCAGGTCTATGTGCGCATCCAGTTCTTCCTCAGGCACTGACTCGACATTTTGCAGTCCCGAATATTTCAGGAGTAGTTTCCAGGTGGTGTGATTCAGGGTGGCCAACTCTGCCTCGCCGAGTACCGGTAGTTCGAAAGGGCGCATAGGCAGGGGCTTGGTGAAGTTTTCGATATCCAGCATCGAGTTGAGCACCGTTAGCGATTTTACTTTTGACTGATTTTGTGCCGCGAGGGCCAACCCGACCGGCGCACCCACATCATGGATGACCAGATGAAACCGGTCGATGCCCAGATGATCCAACAGACGCTGGCAGACCCCGGCAAAATTGCTGAACAGATACTCATAGTTTTTGGGCCGGTCAGAAAATCCTAACCCCGGAAGGTCCAAAGCAACACCCCGCAGGCCGTGGTGAGCAATTCCTTTCACTATTTTGCGATACAAGAAGGAGGAGGTAGGTACTCCGTGGATGCAGAACACCACTTCGCCGGCTCCTTCATCCAGGTAAAAAACCTTTATTCCGTCCAGCTGTGCGTATTTTCCGGACGCTTCATGCTGATGAATCACTCGATCTACTTTTTCTTCTTTTGTCATAATTCGTTGTGGTTGGTGTACTGATAGGGGTAGCTGCGCGTGACTTTCTGATACGCTTACAATTTTGGTTCCCGCGAGAATATGGGGAATTCGGCCGGGTCATAGTAGGGCCGACACGGTTTGCCCTTATAATGATGCCGGCAAAAGCCCCAAATCAAGCGCAAAAGTCCAGGGCTACAAAGGAAATGCCTCCTGCTAACCAGCAAAACCAGTTTCAGGAGGCATTTCAAGCTCTCATACAAGTCCTTACTTATCTTTTCTGTCCCCGCAGGAAAGCAATGCTGACGGGTATCTGAGTAGAAATGCTCGGGCTCTCATCCTCAATGTAGTAGTACTTGATGCTGGTTTTGTCCGCCGCTTTCAGAATTTCGGCTAGGTTGAGTTGTCCCGTACCCAGGGCCACGTCGTTCTGCACCGGAGTGCCTCCCGATAAATTGCCTTCTACGCCTTTGCGCAGATCTTTTACGTGCATCAGTTTGAAGCGGTCGGGGTACCTTTTCAGGATGTCGGCCGGGTTTTGCCCGGGGAAGAACGTCCAGAGAATATCCATTTCAAAGCTGACGTACTTCGGGTCGGTTTTCTGGACGATGTAGTCGAATAATGTTTTTTCACTGCCTCCTTTTACCTCCGAAGCTACCTCGGCGGGTACGGGCTGAAATTCGTAGCCGTGGTTGTGATAGCAGAACGTGAGGCCGTAGTCGTCTTTCAGGGTTTTGCCAAATTTGTTGAAATCGTCCACGGTCTTTTTAGCCATATCCAGCGTAAAATCGCCCGTGTGGGGCACCCACGCCACCCGCACAAACTCCGCGCCCAGGGTTTTGGCATTGGAACCTACCTCCGCAATTTTGTTTTCCAGATCGGGGTACCCAACCCCAAACGAAGTACACTTCATGCCGCGTTCATCAAGCAGCGCCCGGATCTCCTGGGCTGTCCGCTTAAACAGGTTCGAGAATTCAATATTAGTGATACCCAGCGCCTTGATCGTATCCAGGGTAGTACCCACGTCTTTCGAAAAGCTATTGCGGTAGGTGTAGGACACCATGCCGAGTTTGTCTGAATCGGTGGTGGGGAACAGAGATTTGCCTTTCTGGGCGAAGGTACCTGTGATACCCAACGCCAGCACAAGGGTCAGGATGAATAGGTCTTTCATGCAGTAGTCGGAATAGTAACTTCGAATGGTTGCTGGTACATCAGTAAAAAGCAAAGGTACCCCCATTTCTCCTGAAAGCTTAGGTCTGACCTAATGCCGGGGGAAAACGGGGGTACCCTTATCCATTTTCCGCAAAAGCGATAAAATGGGGGTAGAAATGACTCATCCAACAAGCTCCCGTGCGGTTGCAAACCGGCGGGAGCTTGTTGGATGAGTCAGCGGGAGGCGATACCATGAAGGAGCCTGTCCCTGCATCCATACGCTTGCGATGCGCTGAGTTTTGGCCTACTTATTTTTAGTCACTTTCCAGATCACACCTGTACCGGGCTGATAGGCGTAGGGCGGTCTTCTTGACATATCGATTTTCACAACCCCATAGTCGACAATGTACATAGCCCCATCGGGACCGAAGCGCAAACCGAACGGCCGTTCGATTCCTTCCTCCTGGCTTCCCTGAATCGAG
>NZ_JBGSXF010000511.1:0-7186 GCF_041751555.1 Persicitalea sp.
ACTCCAACAGCACGCTTAATTCCCTGCCTTCATTCAGAAAAACAGTCATCTTATTTTCCGTGAAGGAAAGCTCAACAGCGTTGTGCGACTTATTTACGTTCAAATATTGTCATAATTCCAGTATCAATTTAAACTCAGTTAAACTGACAATATTTACCTTGGGAAAGTCTACCTTTTTGACCACATCGAAATCTCGATCATTTGTGACTAGGTAATCAGCTTCGGCAGCGATCGATAGATCAAAAAACTTGTTGTCATCAGGATCGCTTTCAATGAGCTGCCAGCGAAAGTAGGGTTCTGCAAGTATCGTATTCGGCGCAAAAAGAAGTATTGTTATAACCAAATGCGCCGTTTCTCTCGAATATCGCTCCGATATCTTCTCATCATATTCCGTTAGAATCTCATTACTAATTACCCAATCGAAAAGCCCCTTTTCAAAGGATTCGTATAGCCAATAATAATCTCCTTTCGGCGGTATTGAGGCCAAAATACAATTGGTATCGATGACCGCCCTCATCAGCTATCCTCATTTAGCATCCGGTCAAAGTCCTCCTGCGTATAGCCTTTCTCCTCTACCACCCTTTCGACTTCGGTTCTGAGCAACTCAGAATAGTGCTTCACTAAAACCTTTTTTAGGGTCAATATTTCTTCTTCCGACATATCGCGGTCAAATAGCCGCAACAGGCTTTCCTGCATGGGATTAAGTCTTGAACTAGTTACCATATCAATCGTGTCTTTCACTTTCCAGCAAGATAAGAAAAAAGGCCCGGTTCTTGAAAACCGAGGCTTCTACAGCATTTTGCTCTATTACTCTGAGCGTGCCGGACCGAGCGGTCGTAAGACCATCTCGATCACAGAGCAGGATTACAGGATTAGCAGAAACCTATTTACCGGATCGCGTTGCAAATGCGAGGTGATGCAACGCCCGATCGTAGATCGGGGTCAGCTGGAGAGTAATTATCAAGTGATTTGTCGTTACCTAATTTACATAGACGTGAAATCAGAATTAGCGGGCGATAATCATTTGAAACAATTCCTCGGTGTTAAGGACTCTTTCGAACCCCATCGCCCGCAAATGCGTGGTTAGTTTTTTATCTCCTGTCCAGAGCCAGCCGCCCGTCTGCAAGGTGAGTGCCACGTAGCTAATGTCGAAACTATCGACACCTTTGGTCAACCTGTCAGCTTCTTCCCAAGACTGTGATTCGATCAGGGCTTCATTTTCAAAGCGAACCTGTTGCAGGATGGAATACAGCGTTTTGATTACGTTGTCAATGGGCTATGGGCTGCTTCGACAGTTGCAGGATTTTGGGCTGATGCTTGAATAGTTCAACAAAGGCGTAATAACAACTGATGCGATCGACATTCGGGACTGGACTATATAAAATTTCGGCGATCCTGCCGTTCGGAGAGATCGACGCGCTAAAAAGAATGTTGCTATCGACAACAACGATCATGCGGGCAGAAAGCGGCTTTTGTTGTCTCTCCACCAATTAGCCTCTGTCTCGCGAGCCAATTCAGCAGCTTGCTCTTCGGTACCCTGGTTTTTGGCCGTAGTTTCAAGAATGTTGATGTAATCGATTACCTTCTGCACCGCTTCCATGTCGATGGAGTCGCTGGCTTCGATGATGATATTTTTGTTTTGACGGATTATGGTCCTATTTTGGTTTTTTTTATTATACGAACAGCATTTAAAACGCACATTTTTCTCGTAAAACCTTATTTTTCGGATCGCGTTTCAAACGCTAGGTGATGCAACGCCCGATCGCAGATCGGGGTTAGCGAGGGGGTGATGCCGGGGTCATCGGGTGACTGCCCTTATCAGCTATCCTCATTTGGCAGATGATTAAAATCCTTTTGCAACATCTGGTTTATTGCCGTTAAGGCTGCCTCGAATGAGCGTGTCGAATCCGCGCAACGCCGATCAAAGTTCAGGATTGCCTACGCCCAATCAATCTCTAATTGCTCCACCTTTTCTTTCTGTCCGTGATTATGCTGGTCAAAATGCTCGGTATCGAAATTACAAATCAAAGCTTCTACAACGGTGCGTCTATTTTCAATATTCCCACCGTTATGATAAAAATGATCCTTAGTCACTACGTTGAATTTATTCCAAAATCTCTCAATCATTTCATTTTTACGCCAGTCGTTGTGGTGCCAAGTTGAAAGAACAAATTTTGCTTTCGTTTCACTTAATAAAATAAATAATATTTCTTCATCCTGCTCTGTCCAGCCATTAAAATAGTCGACATGCCTACCATAATAGGGCGGATCGCAGTAAATAATATCCTTCTCTGTTGCTAAAGGAATAATATCGGCAAACGAGGTATTATAGAATGTCCAGCTAGGCTCTTTTTGAATTATTTGAGAGACTTTTGCTACTTGATTTGTAATCTTCGTTACGTAAGCTTGGGCAAATCTATCCGGTTTTTTACAGAACGGAATGTTCCAATGTCCCTTTTTGTTAAAACGCATCATTCCGTTAAAGCCTGCTCTCGACAGAAAAATAAAGTCGTAAGGAGAAAATATACCGCTGTTGAAACGGGTTCGAACTTTTAGATAGTGTTCGTATCCGTTATTCTCGGCTTCGCTCAGCAATTCACCTTCTTCTTCAAGAAAATGTTTCATTAAAGACGGTGTTATTTCTTCTTTTTGAAGACCTCTGTAAAAGTTAATAATGTGTGGATTAGTGTCGTTTAAGATCGCCTTTTTATATCCTGAATTAAAAGCGACTACACCTGTCCCCAAAAAGGGCTCGATCCATCTACCCTCGACCTTCGGAGCAAGCTCCATAATCCAGGGAACAAGCTTCGTTTTGATACCTTGACTTTTTATTGGTGGGATAATGACTTTCATTTTTTAGTGCTTCTTGAAGTTCTCGTTACAATTTTATTCCAAAGATCAGTCCTTCCTTTGAATTCCAAAAAATCTCTTAGAGTTTTGATCTTAGTAGGCTTACCGTCCTTTACCATCGTGGCAGATCCGTAATTTATCCAGTATTCATCAAACCATTCTTCACTCAACTGACTGAATGTCCCATTCTCGTTTCGCAAATCATCAATACTGAGCGTCGCGCCAATGTTAGCAGTATTACCTGATCCCTGCTTATCGCTGGCGATTTTCCACTTTTCGGCCGCGAAAAACTCAAAATCTTTAATTACAGAAGTAATAGATTTCAGATTTTTGACTGTCGTTACTTCGCGTTCTCCAACCTTCGTATTGGGTGTATCGTAGTCTTCTTGGAGTTCCTGAACCTGAAAAATCTCAGTTTCAGAGGCATCGTCACTCATGTCCGTTCTGGTATAAATCACTCCCAAGCAGAAGTGTCCAGAATACTGACTATAAGGAAATTGAATATTCTTTTTCTTGTCTCGTTCTTTAAAGTAACTACCATGGCTTCCCAAGGTAAAACTAGAAACTCCACTTTTCTTTCGATAGGTCGTTTTTAAGTCAACGGCAAATTTTACCTCTTCTTTTCCCTTTTTAACAAAGGTCAAATCAGGATAATAATTCTGATGTTCAGTTAATATTACTTTGTATCCAATCTTTTCTGAGAACTTTAAAATCTGAGGAAATATATGTATTTCGAGAATCTTAGAAACAATTTTCGTATCTGATGAAATGGTATAAATATTTTTGTAGATGTCAATAAACCCTTTTACAGACCAGTCACCTTCCTCAGTGGAAACATACTTTTCTAATTCCTCAGTAAACCTGTCGAGATTTTTCTTGAACTCTAACTTGTGATTTTCTTTCTCCTTTGAATTCATCTATCGAATATTTGACGTCAGCATCGTATAAAATCATTTTTAACTCAGCAACATAATCTATTGACAAGCCTTAAAATTATAATGGAAAGCCCGACTTCAAAAGAAACCGGGCTTTTCTTATCTAATCCGAAAACAGGTCAACTCTCTACCTTCTCCTTCGTATTCCAATTTTCCGCAAACGGCTGCCTATACAGCCTCTTCCCCGTAGCTTTAAAGAAAGCGTTCGCCACTGCGCCGCCCGTGGGGGGCAGGGCGGGCTCGCCGAGGCCGGTGGGGTCGATGCCGTTGTCCACGAAATTCACTTCCACTTCGGGGATTTCCTGCATACGGATGAGGCGGTAATTATTAAAATTGGCCTGGTCGGGGACGCCTTCCGTGAAAGTCAGATGGCTGTACATGGCGTGGCCGATGCCGTCCACCACGCCTCCCATGACCTGCTGCCGGGCACCGCTTTGGTTGATGACGATGCCGCAGTCCACGGCGGCGATGATCTTGGTCAGTTCCGGCTTGCCCGCCTTCATCTCCACCTCGCCCACTTGCGCGACGTACGACAGGTGCGAGTAGTACAAACTGAAACCCTGGTTTTTGGATTTGTCCTTGCCCCAGTTCGATTTCTCGGCGGCGAGTTTGGTCACGGCGATCATGCGATCCACGTCGTAGCGTACGTCGCCCGCCGGGGCGGTTTTGGCTTTTTCCAATAGTTCCAGGCGAAACTGCATGGGGTCTTTTCCGGCGGCGGTCGCCACTTCGTCCAGGAACGACTGCTCGGCGTAGGCCAGGAAATTGGTGATCGGTGCGCGCCACGGCCCAGTCGTGATGGCCGACTTGTGTTCGGCGGAGTCGATGAGCAGGTTGTCTACCGCGCCCGCCGGGAAGTTGTTTTCCCGCGTCGGGTTGCCGGCATTGATGCCCGCGCCGCGCAGCTTGTAGCCAATCATATTGCCTTGGGCGTCGAGGGCGGCTTCGAAGCGGTACTTCACCGCCGGACGGTAGTCGCCGCCCGTCATGTCGTCTTCGCGTGACCAGATCAGTTTGATCGGTGCTTTGGTCAGGGCCGATACCTTCACCGCCTCCATCACAAAGTCGGCGGCCAGACGACGGCCGAAGCCACCGCCCATGCGGGTCATTTCCACCGTAATCTTTTCTTTGGGAATACCCAGGTACTTGGCGGCTTCGCCCTGCGCGCGCTCGGGCGTCTGCGTAGGGCCAACGAGTTCGGCGCCGTCGGCACGGACATGGGCGAAGAAGTTCATCGGTTCCAACGGCGCGTGCGATAAGAACGGACACTGGTATTCGCTCTTGATGACTTTCGCCGCGCCTTTGAACGCCTTGTCCACATCGCCCTCTTTCCGGCGGACGGTATTTTTGTCCGAATTCAGTAGTTCGTCGAAAATCCGGTCGTGATCGCTGGTACTTTCCAGATCGGCTTCTTTTTCGTAGTCGATCTTCAATGTCTTGCGGGCCTTCATTACCTGCCAGGTGGACTTTCCCACCACGGCGACGTTGTTGTCGAAGGTCACGACGTCCGTGATGCCGGGCATGGCCTTGGCAGCGGCGGAATCGACGGATTTGAGTTTCATGCCAAACGCCTTCGGACGCTCGACCACGGCAAACAGCATTCCCTCACGAGTGAAATCCAGTCCGAACAGCGGCTTGCCCGTGATGATGCCCTGGTTATCCACGTTGCGGATAGAGGTACCGATCAGCTTGAAATCCTTGGGATCTTTCAGCGGTACGTCGGTTGGCGTGGGCATTTTGGCGGCTTCCTCGGCGAGTTCGCCGTAGGTCAGTTTCTTTTTGGAACCCGTGAGCAGTACCGCGCCGCTGGCGGTAGTACACTGCTCGGGTGACACACCCCAGCGCTTGGCGGCGGTATTGATAAACAACTGCCGCGCCGTGGCCCCAGCCTGCCGCAGCCGCTTCCACGAATGCGGAATGGAGCCGCTTCCGCCCGCCACCTGCCGCTGGAATTTTTCGGTATCCAGCGGAGCCTGGGCCACGTGAACTTGTTCCCAGTCCACGTCGAGTTCTTCGGCCACCACGATAGGGAAGGCCGTTTTGATGCCCTGCCCTACTTCGGGATTGGGCGAGAAAATGGTGATTTTGCCATCCGGCGCGATGGCCAGATAGCTGTTGAATTCATGGCTCGGGGCCGCAGCTTCCGCCGCCGCGTCGAGGACGACGGGTTTGGCGTCGGCGTTGCGCCAGTGGAAGCCCAGCAGCACGCCACCGCCCGCCGTGGCCGCCAGCTTCATGAAATCGCGTCGGTTGGTGTTGGTCAGGTTGGACATGGCTTAGTTGGTTTTAGTGGATGCTACTTTCACGGCTTCGCGGATGCGGTGGTAGGTACCGCAGCGACAGATATTGCCGTTCATAGCGTTTTCGATTTGCTTGTCGCTGGGCTTGGCGTTCCGCTTTAAAAGCGCGGCGGCGGTCATGATCTGTCCCGCCTGGCAATAGCCACACTGCGGCACATCAACCTCGTTCCATGCTTCCTGCACAGGGTGGTCGCCTTTTTCAGAAAGTCCTTCGATGGTAGTCACTTTGGAGTCGCCGACTGCCGACACGGGTAGTACGCAGGAGCGCGTGGCCGAGTCGTTGACGTGGACGGTGCAGGCACCGCACTGCGCGATACCGCAGCCATATTTGGTGCCGACCAGCCCGAGGCTGTCGCGCAAAACCCACAGTAACGGCGTATCCGGCTCGACATCCGCCTTGTAGGTTTGGCCATTGATTTTCAAGTTGTATTGGGCCATGATGTATTGGTTTGTTTAGTTTTTGGGCTAAATTAAGGAATTTTGTTGGGAATCAGTTTATTGGCTGCCGGGCTTTTGCCTATAATAATAGAACAGCATACCAGATAGTTCAGTCTACCTTCAATTTCTGTACACTTTCTTGCCAAAGTTTTGCGGCAGCTTTCTTATCTCTTTTTCAGCTTTGTTCAAAATGATGAGCTTGTAATTCCTCGCTACCCAAGTACTCTTCAACGAATTCGTCAAATGGCCGACGATCGTCATTTTCTCTGGCCGTCGCTTCTCTGGCGTCCATCCAATCTTCGTAGGCCTCTCTCACAACCTTGTTTTTTAGATCAAGCTGCACCATAACTGGATTTCCTTTTTCGTCATAGAAAAAAGTCTGATGTTTTCTAAGTGTATCGGCGACCATGTCAATTGTTGTTAGGGGTGTCTTGCTGAGTGAAGTATCGTAAAAATACAGAATAATGATTAATGAGCGGACATCAAATCTAATTTCGCCCAGTCTCCAACTCATTATTTATTCGCTATCCCGCCTTCGCTCTGCGCGTTTTTCCGCCCGGCGTTCTTTCCGGCTCTTTTTCCTTTCCTGCCGTTCTTCTTTGGTAGGAAAGTCAAAGGGCAGCGCGTCCTTTACTTTGTCAAAAAACGTCGGCTCGTCTTCCA
>NZ_JBGSXF010000512.1:0-9551 GCF_041751555.1 Persicitalea sp.
GGTACATCAAAATGTAAACTACCAGTACGGCGTGACGAACTCTACGACCACCGCCCTCGACTTAGTGAACAACCGAACTGGCGTGTGCCGCGACTTCACGCATCTGGTCATCGCGCTCTGCCGCAGCCTGAATATTCCGGCCCGCATGACGGTCGGTTACATCGACAAACTGGAAGTAATGGATTTGCACGCCTGGGTACAAGCCTACCTCGGCGACCAGTGGTACACCTTCGACGCCGTGCAGCAAAGTACCCACGGCTACCGCATCGAGATCGGCCATGGGCGCGACGCCGCCGACGTGGCGATGGTCACGCAATTTGGCAATATGCAGTTGCAGAATATGAACGTGGAGACGCAGTTGCTGGAAGCGCAGAATGCGTAGATTGAATTGAGATTTTGCGACAAAAAGGCCCAACTTATTTAGAGTTGGGCCTTGTGTGTAAGTTGGAGAGCTTGATTTCAGTAATCCTACAAATCGCTAAAATCAAAGCTCTCCAAAAATTTCGTCGTAAAATTACCCGAGCGGAAGCCTTCGTCGTCCATGAGCTTAATGTGAAAGGGGATAGTAGTTTTGACTCCCTCAATGACGAATTCCTGTAAAGCCCGCTTCATGCGCGTGATGACTTCGGCGCGGGACTGTCCGCTGACGATCAGCTTGGCGATCATGGAGTCGTAGTTGGGCGGGATGGTATAGCCGCTGTACACGTGGCTGTCAATGCGCACGCCATGGCCACCAGGGAAGTGCAGGTTGGTGATCTTGCCCGGACTGGGCCGGAAACCGTTGGCCGGATCTTCGGCGTTGATACGGCACTCCATCGCGAATAGCTTGGGGGTGTAGTTGCGACCCGAAATGGGTTCGCCCGCCGCTACTTTGATTTGCTCCTTGATGAGGTCAAAGTCCGTTACTTCCTCCGTGATGGGATGCTCCACCTGAATACGGGTGTTCATTTCCATAAAAAAGAAGTCCCCGTGCTTGTCCACGAGAAACTCCACCGTACCCGCACCTTCATAGCCAATAGCCTGAGCACCTTGAATGGCAGCCGCTCCCATCTTTTCACGTAGTTCGGGCGTCATAGCGGGCGAAGGGGTTTCCTCGACCAGTTTCTGGTGCCGCCGCTGAATGGAGCAATCGCGCTCCGAGAGGTGGCAGACCTTACCGAACTGGTCGCCAATGATTTGAATCTCGATGTGGCGGGGTTCTTCCACAAATTTTTCGAGGTACAGCCCGTCGTTACCGAAGGCCGCGCTCGATTCCTGCCGAGCGTCGTTCCAGGCTTTCTCAAACTCCGATTCCTTATTGATGACCCGCATTCCGCGTCCACCTCCACCCGCCGTGGCTTTCACGATTACGGGATAGCCCATGTCTTTGGCAAGTTTTTTGCCCTGCTCGACCGATTCCAGCAGTCCCTCGGAGCCAGGAATTACGGGAACGCCCGCTCCGCGCATGGTGGCTTTGGCCGTGGCCTTGTCGCCCATGCCATTGATCTGCTCAGCGGTAGCACCAATGAATTTGATGCCGTAGTCGCTACAAATCTGCGAAAACTCAGCATTCTCGGACAAGAAACCATAGCCGGGATGGATGGCGTCGGCGCCCGTGACTTCAGCGGCGGAAATGATGTTTTGGATGCTGAGGTACGATAGGCGACTGGCGGGAGGGCCGATGCATACCGCTTCATCGGCAAAGCGGACATGGAGACTATCGCGATCAGCAGTTGAATAAACCGCCACTGTCTTGATGCCCATTTCGCGGCAGGTACGGATGATTCGCAAGGCGATTTCGCCTCGGTTAGCAATGAGGATTTTCTTAAGCATGAGGTTTAGGGTAAGGTTCAGATAGGCTCGACCAAAAAGAGCGGCTGGTCGAACTCGACGGGTGTGGCGTTCTCCACCAGTACCTTCACGATGCGTCCCGATACTTCCGATTCGATCTCATTGAATAACTTCATAGCCTCGATGATACACACGGGCTTACCGGGCTTGATCTCGTCGCCTATTTCCACCAGCGAGGGTGTCTCGGGGCTGGAAGCGCGGTAGAAGGTACCGATCATGGGCGACTTCACCGTTATGTAGCTGGTTTCGCTCTCGGCAGGTGTGGCGGGCGGCGTAGCGGGTTGGGCGGGTGCAGGCGCAGCCGGAGTGAGGGCAGCGGGTAAAGGTGTAGTCGTTGCGGGTGCCGCTGCCGGGGCGGCGGTCGGCGTAGCGTTGCGCTTCACCTTGATCTTCAACTCCGAGGTTTCGATGTTCACCTCATCGAGCCCCGACTGGGCGATGAAGTCGATCAATTTCTGAATTTCCTTAGTTTCCATAGTTAGGGGGTGTTGGTTCTGAGGGAAAACAAATGGTTTGGAAGGTTATGATTTGACGCGCTCTACATAGTCGTAGGTGCGGGTATCGATTTTCAGCACGTCGTCCTGCTCGATAAAAATAGGAACGTTAATTTTAGCACCCGTCTCTACTTCCACCGACTTTTTTGGCGAGTTGGCCGTGTCGCCCCGAATGCCGGGTTCGGCGTAAGTGACTTTCAACTCCACGAAGGCAGGTAGTTCGCAGGTCAGCGGTGCGTCGTTTTCAGTGTTCATCAGGATCTCCACTTCCTGTCCTTCCTTCATCAAATCGGCTCCAGTTACCAGTTCTTCGGTCAGCAGTATTTGCTCGAAGTTCTCGGTATTCATAAAGTTGTATCCAACTTCGTCTTTGTACAAATATTGAAACTTCTGCCGCTCAACGCGCACCGGCGTAATGCTTGCCCCGGAGTTGAAGGTATTGTCCAGCACTTTGCCTGTAGTCAGGCTTTTCATCTTTGTACGAACAAAAGCGTTGCCTTTGCCTGGCTTAACGTGTTGGAATTCGGTAATTTGAAAAAGATCGTTGTTGTACTCGATCACTAATCCGTTACGGATGTCAGAAGTTGAAGCCATTTTTATTTAGTTGACAGTTGACAGTTGACAGTTGACAGTTGACAGTTGACAATGATTTTGGATTGTGCCGTCTTTGCCAGTAAATGAATATCAATCGTTTGATAGTTGAAAGTATATGCTTGTTGCCCAAAAAAGCAGTTGAGTTCTTTGACAACAGAAAATGAACTGTCCACTATTAACTGTCCACTGAGTAAGCCCACTTCACATAAGCCGTACCCCAGGTAAAGCCGCCGCCGAAAGCAGCGAAGATGAGGTTGTCGCCTTTCTTTAGTTGGGATTCATAGTCCCAGAGGCAGAGCGGGATTGTAGCGGCAGTAGTGTTGCCATATCTTTGGATGTTGAGCATCACTTTGTCCATGCTCACACCCATGCGGTTGGCGGTGGCCTCGATAATGCGCTTATTGGCTTGATGCGGTACCAGCCAGGCAACGTCGTCGCCCGCCAAGCCATTCTTTTCCATTATTTCGGCGGAAATATCGGCCATCTTTTTAACGGCAAACTTGAAAACCTGCTGTCCGTCCTGAAAAACGTAGTGCTGGCGTTGGTCGATCGTTTCGTGCGTGGGCGGGTAGCGACTGCCGCCGGCCTTTTGATTCAGGTGCGGCAGTCCGACACCGTCGGAACGAATGATCGAGTCCAGCAAGCCGTAGCCTTCCTCGTTGGCTTCCAGCAGCACGGCACCAGCTCCGTCGCCGAACAGGATGCAGGTCGTGCGGTCGGTGTAATCCGTGATGGCCGACATTTTATCGGCTCCTACGACAACCACCTTCTTGTATTTTCCGGTTTCGATGAATTGCGAAGCCAGTGTGAGCGCGTACACGAAACCAGAACAAGCCGCCTGTACGTCGAAACTACCCACATTGCGAATGCCTACCATGTCGCAGATAAGGTTGGCTGTGCAGGGAAAAATGTAATCGGGCGTAGTAGTAGCGCACACCACTAAGTCTATTTCCTCAGGCGCGGTATTGGTTTTTTCCAATAGGCCCTTTACCGCTTCGGCGCCCATGTGAGAACTACCCTTACCTTCTCCTTTCAAAATACGCCGCTCCCTGATACCCGTCCGGCTGACGATCCATTCGTCGTTGGTATCGACCATCTTTTCCAGCTCGGCGTTGGTCAAAATGTAATCGGGAACGTAGCCAAATACGCCGGTGATGGCGGCTTTTGCGTGGGTCATGTTGTGCGTTTCTATTTTTTCCAATGGTCAGGCGAGGGCTTGGGCGATGTGTACGTAGGCGTTGGCTTCTACTTGCTTGACGGCCCAGGAAATCATATTCTTGATGGCGAGTGGTGTGGACATACCGTGGGCGATCATCACGTTGCCGTTCACCCCCACGATGGGGCTACCACCCACACCCTCGTAATTGGTGCGGGCAATAAATTCATCTTCGACGCCACGGCTTTTTGTGACCTCGTACAGTGATTCGCCCAATTTGAAAAGTATGTTACCTGTAAAGCCGTCCGTCACGATGACATCGGCCTTATTGGTGAAAAGGTCCTTTCCCTCTATGTTTCCTATGAATTTGATGCGCTTATTGTCTTTCAGGATTTGGTGTGTTGCCTGAGCAATCAGCGAGCCTTTTTGCTCCTCCTCACCGATGTTCATCAGTGCGACGCGTGGACGGTCGATTTGGAAAGTATGCTGGGCGAAAAGGGAACCAATTTCTCCAAATTGACCCAACACATCAGGCTTACAGTCGGCATTGGCCCCAATATCGATCATGATGGCGTAGCTACCGTCCACCTGCGGTACAAAGCCCGCGATGGCGGGCCGTAGAATGCCTTCGATAGCCCGGATGCTGAACAGCGCCCCAACGTGCATTGCACCCGTGTTACCCGCGCTGCAAAAGATATCGACCGCCTTATCCTTTAAAAGCTTAAACCCAACTCCAATGCTGGAATTGGGTTTTTGCGACAGGGCTTTGGTGGGATGCTCGCCCATTTCAATTACATCCTCGGCGTGGACGATTTCCACCTTTAAAGAATCGAGATCGTGCTGCTGCAATATTTCGCGAATGGCCATTTCACGACCGATAAGGACGATTTTTGCATCGACGGGCAAGTCGGCGGCGGCCATAGCAACCCCTTCGACGATCGCCTTTGGAGCGAAATCACCACCCATCGCATCTACCGCAATCTTCATTTACACACCTCTTTTTACTAATAGAAAAATGAAAACGTGGGGGTAAATTTAGCAGATGCCAGCCAGTAAAAAAGAATTTCGCAACAACTATTTGCAAAGCTGCTGCGAAATCACGGCTGTAAGCCACACCAAATCAGACTACTTTCGCGTAATCCTCGATCATCAACTTACCCTTGTAATAGAGGTTGCCCTCATATACGTGAGCGCGGTGCGAACGGTGAACTTCGCCCGTCGTGGGATCGACCGACAGTTGCTTGGCAGTCAGCTTGTAATGCGTACGACGCTTGTCGCGGCGGGTTGTGGAGTGTCTCCGTTTAGGATGTGCCATAATTAATTTATTGTTTGAATGAGTGAATTTTGATGGGGCAGCCCTCGCTGTGAGTGAATAGGCTTGTTCTCCAAATCCCTATTCATAAATGCTGTTTAGCTATTCGTTTTTCAGGTTTTTTAATGCTTCCCAGCGGGGGTCAGTGTTTTCTTCTTTGTTTTCCTGCTTTTCGGAACTGTAAATGAGCGTCTCCGTTTCCTGGTCGTCTTCCTCCGGTTGGCGCAGGTCGGGGTGGATTTTTTTCATCGGTAAGGCCAGGGCTATGAATTCGTAAACATAGCCTGCCACATTGATTTGCGTCGTGTTGCGGTTGATGATCGAAATCTCCTCGGTCAACTCCTCATCCTGGTCGCCAAATTTCAAAATCAGGCGGTTCTGCGTGTCCACTGACTCATTGAATGGTTCCAACGAACGGTCGCAGGTCAGTTCCGCGTCTCCCTTTATGTCGAACCAAAGCTGCAGCATAGTGCTGGATTTTTCCAGACGCAAATGCACCTGAAAAGTACCCTTCTCGATCAGATCCTGGGGCATTTCTGCAAAAAACGCCGGGCCAATCTCGTAGTCAAATTCGTACGGTTTATCTTCTAAACCGTAAATTCCAATGCTGTATTTATTCGACTCTTTCACTTGGTTCCGCAAAAAGGACTGCAAAGATAGCTTCTTTTTTTTTAATTAAAAATGAAGAGTTGGTTTCATACTAGTGGTACTCAGGCAGAGTTAGAGCAAAGGCATTTTTGCGGGAAAGCTCACCTCATTACTACTACCTCTTTTTTGAAAGTATGTGTGCTGCCGTCGTCGAACATGACCTCGGCCACCACCACGTAGTAGTTTTCCGTCATCGACGTTTGGCCGTCGAGGCGTCCGTCCCAGATAGCGTCGCCGTTGCTGAGCGTGAGATTTTGGCTACCGTGAACAGCAATACCCCAGCGGTTGTAAATTCTGACGGAAGGAAACTGCAACATTGGAAAAGGGAAATGCACTGTCAGCTGGTCGTTCTGTCCGTCGCCATTAGGTGAGAAACTCGTGGGAACGAAGATCGTGTTCGCACAATCGGAACGTACCGTTACTTTTCGAAGTATTACGCAGTCATTAGCGTCTTTTACCGCGACTTCGTACTCGCCTACCGCTAGGTTTTCAAATGAACTTCTGGTACCGAAACTACCCGCATTCATCGCGTACTGTACATTATTCCCCGTCGCCCTAACTGCCACCCGTCCGTCGGCCACACCGCAGGAGACAGGCGCCAGGTCAATGCCGTCAAATTTGGGGCCGTTGCTCGGTTTGACGACGGCTATTCTCGTATCGATGCAGCCTGCCGTGTCGCGCATGCTAACAGTATAGCTCCCTGCTGCCAGGTTACGGAAATTGGCCCCTGGCTGGAACTTACTGCCGTCGAGGCTGAACTGGGCATTGGCGGCGGTGGTCGTCACGGTAATACCGCCGTCTTCCTTACCGCAGGTGGTTGGGGTAGCCGTGGCAGTGTTGATTTTGACGGCGTTGAGTTGGATCAGGGTGGCTTTTGCTGTTGCCGGACACGCAAAAGTGTCTCTAACTGAAACAGTGTATTCGCCACCCGGTAATTTGTCAAACACGTTATTTTTCTGAAAATTGATCCCATCGAGCGAATACCTCGGGTTAGCTCCTGAGCCCTCTATGGTCAGTGAGCCATTGGCCAACCCGCAAGTCGGATGGCGGGTCTTGACCCCCTTGATGCTGAGGTTAGCAGGTTGAACATTTGCATTGCCATCGGCTGAGCATCCCGCATCATCCTTAACCTTCACTTTGTAGTTTCCCTCCCCCAGCCCAGTAAATTTATTTGAAGACTGGTAGCTAACGCCACCATCAATGCTATATTCTTTGTTATCAGAGGCTCCCAGAGCCGTTACTACCAAAGTACCGTTCTGTTTCCCGCAGCTTATCGGTTCGCCGCTGATAGCGGCAATTACCAGATTCACGATTTCTATCTTGACGGGAATCGCCGGACTTTCAGAATTGTATAGGGTTTGGGTAATGTAAAAAGTAGTGGTCTCGTCGATTTTTGGACTGAAATTATTTCCCTGCGCGAGCATCCGGCCTTTGTTCGACGAATCGTACCAGCGAATGTTTTTGCCCGTAACGGTGAGGTTGACGGCCTGCCCTTTGCAATATTTGTTGCCCGATTTCAGAACGATGCGGTAGAGTTCCACCTTACCGCCGCCCACTTCATCGCAATACGATGGATTTTGGATGTTAGTGTACGTACCTTTCAGACTTTCCTCAACTGGATCGTATTTCATATCCAACGACCAGTAGCAGGTGAGCGGCGTGTCGAGCGAACCGCTCTTGTCCGACTCCTTAAACTTTACCGTAGTCGCCGTAACGGTACCCTTCACATAGGCCACTCCACCGAAGGCTACCAATGGATTGGCCGTCTGCGCGGTACCGCCCAGCATATTGCCCGATTGTGTGAAATTGCCGAAGTAGTTAAAAATGGCATTACTGGGGTCGGAAGGGTAGGTGACGCCCAACCAGTAGCCAGCGTAGGTTTGACCAAAAGCGGTACTGATACCCGCAATTTTCCAAAGAAATAACAACAATAAACTGGTTACTAATCGCTTGCTCATCATCCCATACCGTAGTTTATGTGTCAGTCAAATGTACGAAAGCATTTTTAGACCAAGCAAACCGTTGATACAAAATAGGGCAAATGAGTAATGGGGATTTTTACAAAAAATTGAGATTAGAATATTCTACAAAATGTGCCAAAAACAGCGATGAAGAACTATTTTAATAAGCAGATCACTAGGTTTGGAGGAAGTGCTTAAGGGAAATAACAAGCACAATTTCATGCATTTGTAGTAGAGACAAAAAAGGGTTAAAGGACAATGCCCTTTGACCCTCAACCTTTAGTTCTGAAAGTACCCTCAAGGAGGATTACTCCTTTGTCACTACCTCGTCCAGATTCAGCAGTACGTTTGCCGAAACGGTCAGCGCCGCCAGTTCGGGCGACTTGCGGCCGTGTTCGTAAGTCAGCAGGCTGTCGATTTCGCCGGGCTTTTGGCGATACTCTCGCAGGGCCTGGTTGTAAACGTTCAGCATCACGCCCAGGCTCTTGGGTTCAATAGGCTGGTACATCAGCTTGCGATAGCCTTCCTGCAACTGCTGCTCGGGCGTCCTGCCTTTACGCTGCATGTATTGGGCCAGCCGCTGGGCCGATTCCAGATAAACCGGATCGTTCATCGTCACTAGGGCTTGCAGTGGCGTGTTGGTACGAATACGACGCGACTGGCAGAACTCCCGGCTCGGGGCGTCGAAGGTAACCATAGAAGGATAGGGCGCCGTGCGTTTCCAATAAGTGTAGAGGCCGCGTCTGTAGCGGTCTTCACCTTCGCTTTCCTTCCATTTACTACCGTCGTAAGGCGAAAGCCAGATGCCTTCCGGCTGCGGCGGCATTACGCTGGGGCCGTACATTTTGTCAGCCAAGAGCCCGCTGACCGCCAGGGCCTGATCCCGAACCTGCTCGGCGCTCAAGCGCACACGCGGGCCACGGGCCAGGTAATAGTTGTAGGGATCTTTTTCCTGCTTCTTCTGATCGGTTTCAGAACTTTGGCGATAGGTGGCCGACATTACTATATCTTTTAGCAGTTTCTTGGTGCTCCACCCGTAATCTTCCATAAAAGCCACGGCCAGCCAGTCGAGTAGTTGGCGGTGGGTGGGTTCACTACCCTGCGAACCGAAGTCCTCCACGGTTTCCACAATACCCAGGCCGAACAACTGCTCCCACAAACGATTGACCATGACCCTCGCCGTAAGTGGGTTGTCGCGGCTGACGAGCCAGCGGGCCAGTTCCAGGCGATTGGCGGGCTGTTCGCCCTTAGGCATCCTGCCAAAAGTAGCGGGTACGGCGGGCTTGACTTCTTTGCCGTGTACCAGCCAGTTGCCGCGCTCGAAGACGTGCGTCTTGCGGGCCAGGTTGTCCTGGCCTTCCCATAAAATGGGCGTGCGCTTACCACCGTCTTTCAGTGACTTGGCGTAATCTATGAGCACCGCCTGGTAGCCGGGGCTATCTTCACCAGGTAAGGCTTCCTGAAAAGCCACCCATTTGATGGATGTGAAACCCTTGGGCTTTTTCGGATCGCTGAAGGCGAGGTAAAGTGAATGCGTTCCCTTTATTTCCGGTAAA
>NZ_JBGSXF010000513.1:0-13076 GCF_041751555.1 Persicitalea sp.
AAATTGTCGTTTTGTTGTAAAACTCAATCAAAATGCTGGAAATAGTTGAAAACTACGTCGCTTTAAAACGTCAAATGGCCTCGCTCATCGATTTGTCCGGTTATGAAAACGCTTTTCTGGCTGAACAAATGGGCTTGACCTCATCCGCATTTTTAGCAAAAAAGCAAAATGCCGGCTGGACGGAGGAAGAAATGCAAAAACTCTTGACAATCATTGAGAACGACGCGCTGGAAGATGCTTTTTTACTCGAGCTCATGCGGGCTGAAAAAACGGCTACGCGCCATCCGATTGCCGATTTGAAAGCCGAGTTCGGATGGTAATAGAGTTCGTTGCGCGATTCAAAAAAGACTTAAAAAGGGTATCGCCCGAAGTCCGTACACAAGTGGCCGAAATGATAGATCGGCTCGAAATGGCCCATGACCTGGAATCGTCAGGCGTGGATTACAAACGAATGCAGGGACAAAAAAAGACGGAGAATTACTATCGAATCAGAATAGGCGGTTATCGAGTTGGAATCGAATACCTATTGCCCAGCGTCATACTTCTGCGCGTTCTCAAACGCGGCGACGCTTACAAGCATTTTCCGCCGAAGTAGACTATGTAGTGTACGCGCTTTGCGGCTTGGAGGCGGAGGTGATGGAGGGGTAGATACCAGCTGTGAACCTACTATCTAGCCATTTTTCCTGGCTTTTCTTTGATTTGAGTAGTCAGCCAGCGAGATACGCGAACCGTCGTCTTCCCGCTTTGCCTCGTCGTAAAGGCGCACATCTTCAAGGTCTTCCAATTCCTCGATCATCGCGTCGAATTCATCAAGCGGCAGTACTACTAATTTTTTTCCGACGGTGTCGGTAATGAACTGGGGATGTACCTGGATCATAGTTGTGTTCTGTTTACGCTGATTGCAAACCAGACATTGGTGAACTGACAAACTGCTTCACTTCCGCCCGGCTTACTTTCTTTTCGGCCTGCCACAGGTCGTATTTCTTCTGCAAATTCATCCACAAATCGGCGCTGGTGCTGAAAGCCTGCGAAAGCTTGACGGCCATTTCGGGACTTATGCCGGATTTCAGATTCAAAATCAGCGAAAGCGTACGGCGGTGGATGCCAAGTCCTTCCGCAATTTCATTGATCGTGAGAGGTTGTCCGGTTTCCTCGCGCAATCCCTGAATCATTCCTCCCAGTATAGATCCAGGGTGGGCGGGGCGCATTCCTCTTTTTAACATAATCAAGTGGTTTCAGTGTAGTCTATAAAATCTACATCGTAAGCGTTGCCGTCGAGGAAGCTAAAAATAATTCGATAATTTCCACTCACCCTGACGGAGTAGAAATCCCGATAATCACCGCTCAATTTGTGCAGGCGGTACCCAGGAATGTTCATTTGCTCGACGGATTCCGCCGTATCCAACACCGTGATGATCTCGCGTATGCGACTAACCAAATGCGGAGTCAGTTTTGAGACGTTATCATCCTCAAACATGAGCCGTAACCCCTTGTGCCGAATGCTTTCGATCATAACGCAAATGTAACAAGACTAATTACATTGAGCAATTGCTGCATATTGCGATTTGTTTATCAATGATTGATACCACGGCTTTGGAATCCGAAATAGACCAACTGGTGTATGCGCTCTACGGCTTGGCAGCGGCGGAGGAAATTGCGCTTTCCCTCACTCCGCGTATTCCAGCAAATCTCCCGGCTGGCAATCCAGCGCCTCGCAGATTGCTTCCAGGGTGTTGAAGCGGATGGCGCGGGCTTTGCCCGTTTTCAGGATCGAAAGGTTGGACAATGTCAAGCCGACTTTTTCGGAGAGTTCGTTCAACGACATTTTGCGCTTGGCCATCATGACATCCAGGTTTACGACGATCGGCATAGCTTATATCGTCAGTTCGTTATCGGCTTGAATTTCGATTCCCCGCTTGAAAACCTGGGAAATAACAAAAATCACGCCCGCCAGAAATAGGAACTCGAACGAGCTGGCGTCGCTCCGCCAGACTTCTCCGCTCCGCTGCAGCCAACCTGAGTAGGTCGTGGTCAGGACTGCCACTACCCAGGTTGCGGCAATGAAATAGCTCACTTTTTCGACCAGTAAGGCAATTTCCATGGTAAAGGGGTTCGCGAGGTTGATTTTCGACAGGACTTTGATCACCAAAAAGGCGGTGTAGGCTTTCATGCCAAGCAATGCCGCAATCGACGATACGACCGTCGTATAGTACCATAGGCTGCTCTGCCGAAGCCACGACAGATTCATTCCTTTGTAAAGATCTTCGGCCCCCTCAGGATTAAAGAGACTTACCGAATACGAGATCAGGATAGCCCCTGCCTTAATCAAAAGGCCAATGAACACGACCCACGAGAGGACGTTCAACACGACCAAAATTTGTTCAGTTCTGGTTTTCATAGAAGGATTGTTTGACTAGTGATTGTGCAAAAGTCAATAAAAATTTATTGATAAACAATAAACATGTCCAACTATTTTTGAAATTGCTTCAAATTTTCTCTCTACGGCATGCGAATTACCTGATCGTGATCGAAAACACCATTCAAATATCCCCTTCTTACTCTATCCTATTACTCTATCCTAATATTCTTCCTTTCGATCTCCGGCAATTTTTTCTTGTACGCCTCCGCATCCCAGGTGATCTCCCACTGAGAAACGTAATCCTGCAACTTCCCTAACCCGACGGATGCGCGACGTTCGTTTACGTGATCCGGGTCGTCGAGCGGCAGGACGTACGCGCCGCTGTCGTCGTACCCGATTTGGCTGCCGTAGGTCTGGCGTTTGCCCTGGCCCAGGGCCACACGGTCTTCTAGCAGGGCCAGGGCGCTGGGCCGGGCGTTGCCGTTCCTGACGGCTTCCCGCATCATGGGAAGATACTTTTCCTGCGTTTGCTGGTCGGAATGCTGAATCACCAAAAAGAGCGTGGTGTTGCCCTGACTTCCAATCACACTGTCGCCCAGCCAGCCGCGCTCGTCCAATATCTTTTTTACTTTGATGAGATTGACCGAGTCGATCGCCATGATCTTTTTCCAATGCGCCTGCATTTCCTGGGAGTCGTTTCCATACTTTTCCTGGATCTCGACAACCTGCTTGCGGTAGGTTTGATCCTCCTGAAAAATCGTGTCGAGCATGGCTACCAACGGCTTATCATAATTGGCTTCTTCTTTCACTTTATTGGCGGTGACCAGGGCAATCACCTCGGTCCAACGGGGATCGTCGTGCAAAGTCAGCAGGTCCGAATCAGTACTTATGTGCCGGAGATTGGCGTAGTACCCTTTTCGCGTGAACCTGAACAGTTGTGAAAATGCCGAATCGGGCTGGCTGGCGCGAGCCCACGAACATGCCGCGTTGTAGCGGTCGGTAACGTCCCCCAGGTCGCCTGCGGAAGCAAAGGCTTTTGCGTAGGTTTGGGCTGATGCGAGATACGCTTTGTTTTCGTATTGCTTCCAGGCGGCATCAATGAATTTGTCGTACTGCTCGCCGAGTTGGGCGAAAGTGAAAGTTGCTGGCAGGGACAACAGCAGGGTCAAAAATAGTTTCCTGTAATTCATGGCCAATCGTTTAAGTTCGTTTTCAAAACGAAAATAATCTTAATTATCGGTACAAAGCCAACGCTTGCTGCAAAACTTCCTCAATAGTCTCCATCGGCAAATCCTTTGTCGGATCGATCAGCATAATCTTGATGCGCGTTCGGTTTTCGGCCAGCAAAGCCGGGTGGTCGAGTTGTCGGCCTTCGACCAAGGCCAGGTAGGGTAGTTTGTATTTTTTGTGAAAAAAAAGGTAGCAGAACATTTTCTTTTTGTAATAAAAAACCGGCATCTGCCACTTCCAGGCCGTGGCCAGATTTTCGTCCTGGGCCAAAATGATCTCGTGCAAAGCGAGAAAGCACCCGCGCACGGGTTCCTCTTGCTGCATGAAGTAGTTGTCGAGTTCTTTCATATTCAGACGGCTACGAAAATATCGACTTCGGCGTTCTCGGGATTCTGCGCTCTTTCACCGTATACCTCGAAGTCGGCGGTAAATTTTCTGGGCAAATCCGAATTCCAGATTTCGTGCCAGGTACCGATGACCATGCCCTCCATGATATTTCCTTTCGCAACGTACGTGACGTATTCGCCCATAGCGAACGCCTTGCCCATCATGCCTTTCGGGATATTTTCCAGCGTCGCGACCGGGCAACCCAAGACGGTGGTGTACGGCTTTGTATGGTCGTGTTCGTAGTCGGTGTAAATGCAATATACTTCGTTGCCCGTTTTGTTGGGAATCTTATCGGCGATGCTCTCCGACATGAATTTGTTCCAAAGGGCGGGAATGTCCTGGGCGGCCTGCCCGTTTTCGTTGGTCGTGCGGATAGCGATGCCGATGACTTTAAATTCCTGAATCGTTTGCGTTTTCATCGTGTTTTCGGTTTGGTGAGCCACCAAAATAGCGGCAGCGTGTGACAGCCCTGTGTCAGTTGAGAAAATCTTTACTGACATAAGCGGATGTATTACTTCAACTGGTGAATTGTTTGTAAACTGTACAACAAAGACTTTTCTTCTTTTCCGGGCAGGAAATATAAATCCACAAACTTCAACCCAAGTTTTTCCAGCAACCGAACAGAACGTGCGTTGTCGGGCTTGCACATCGCGTAGATTTTCGGGAGTTGAAATTTCTCAAAGCCGTAATCCAAAACGCCTTTCGCTATTTCGTAAGCATAGCCGCACCCGACAAATTCCGGCAAGAAAGCAAAGCCAATATCCGGGAAATCGAGATTCGGGCGTTGGAGCAGACCGCAAGTACCAATGGCTTGCCTGTCGTCTTTTCTTTCTACTAAGGAAAGGCCGTACCCGTAATCCGCATAGCTTTTCATCGGCCCATCTAGGAGGTAATCTTTGGCCTGCGCTTCGGTTCTCACATTGCGGTCGCCGATGAATTCCAGGAAGCCGGGGCTGTTGAGCAGGCGCAGGACAAAGTCGGTATCGGTCTGGGTGTATTCCCGCAATCGCAATCGCTCGGTTTCCAGGATATAGCTCACGGCAATATTTCGGTATAGATTTCGGTCAACTGTTTGGCAATATTTTTCGCCGAAAACTGCTGCACGTGCTGCGTTCCCGCCGAAATAAGTTGGCTGCGAAGCGGCACGTCTTCCAATAATTGACTGAGCACCCCGGCCATCTGTTCGATGTCCGTCGGACTGGCATATAGCGCCCCCGGCCCGCCCGCTTCTTCCAGGCACGAGCCGGTGGCGGCCAGCACCGGAACGCCGCTGTGCAGGGCTTCCACAATAGGAATACCGAAACCCTCAAAAATCGACACATAGGCAAATACCCTGGCACCCTGGTACAAAGCGGGAAGGTCCTGGCTTGGCACATCGTGCAGCAAATGAACTTCATTTCCCAGTTGCAGCTCGGTGATTCGTTGCCGCAGTTTTTGGGCATAAGCCGTCGGGCGACCCACGATCACCAACTTGCTATCTTTCGACGGTAGTTTGGCGAAGGCTTCTACCAGCCGAATTTGATTTTTGCGCTCCTCGATGGTGCCGACGCTTAGAATATATAGTTCTGACTTATCCAGGCCATATTTTGCCAAAACGGCTTCAATATTTTCCTTAGAAATGCGGGATTGAAACGCGGGCTGGCAATCTTGATAAACTACCTGGATTCGCTCGGCGTCGATGCCATAAAATTCGATAAGATCATTCTTTGTCTGCTGGCTGACGGCGACGATGACATCGGCTTGCGCACAGGCAGCTTTGGTTTTGGCGCGGTAAAACTGTCGGTCGAGCCAGGGGTAGAGGTGGGGAAAGCGTTCAAAAATGACGTCGTGAATGGTCACTACCGAACGTACTCCCGCAGCGGCGAGTCCGGTGGGTAGTTCGTTGCTAAGGCCGTGGTAAAGTTGTACGCCGTCGCGCCGCAGGTCACGAACCAGTCCGTAGGAACGCCAGAGAGCGGGTAGTTGTTGGTAAGGGAATCCTTCCGGTGTTTTGATCCGGTCGGTGGGGAAGGTCGGGAAAAGCTCGGTTTTCCGGCGGGGTGTGTACGCGAACAAATCCAGTTGTGGGGCGTGTTCACGCAGGGCTTTCAACACGAAGCGGCTGTAATTGCCCAGTCCGGCGGCGTTTTGAAAAGCCCGCTTGGCGTCGAAACCCAGGCGCAACGGGAAAGGCGGTTTTTCGTTCATCGGTAAGAAAAAAGTACCTTTGGGGGAGAAACAGATTTCGGCCCGATCCCGGCATATTCTGCCAAGTATAAGCCATTTTTTGGCAAAAATAAAAACCACTCGCTACCAATACGGGTAGCCTGCCCATGAAGCAAGATAATCCGCGCAAGCGCATCACCAAGGCGACCATTTCGCCCAAAATACAGGAAGAGTACCAGTTGCACACGCTGGCGAACGGCATCCGCGTCGCCCACAAGCAGGTGCTGCACACCCAAATCGCGCACTGCGGCATCATGTTCGACATCGGTAGCCGCGACGAGCGGCCCGAGCAGCAGGGACTGGCGCACTTCTGGGAACACATGGCGTTCAAAGGAACCGAAAAACGCCGCTCGCACCATATCATCAACCGTCTTGAAACGGTAGGCGGCGAACTGAACGCCTACACGACGAAGGAGAAAATATGCTTCCACGCCTCGGTTCTCGACGCGCACTTCGACAAGGCGCTGGAATTACTGGCCGACATTTCGTTTCGCTCCGTCTTTCCCGAAAAACAAATCGAACGCGAGCGCAACGTGATTCTCGAAGAGATGTCGATGTACTACGACTCGCCCGAAGACGCCATTCAGGACGACTTCGATGCGCTGCTTTTTCCGGGTCACGCGCTGGGTTACAACATCTTGGGCAATCAGGAAACCGTCAAGAGCTTCTCGCGGGCGGATCTAAGAGCTTTTATTTTGGAAAATCTGGACACCGAGCGCGTCATCGTGTCGTCGGTGAGCCGCTTACCTTTCGCCAAAGTGGTGAAAATGGCCGAGAAATACCTGGGCGAAGTACCAAGCCAGCGAAGCACGCAGCAGCGGCAACCGCCCGCCTCGTACCAACCCGTGCAGCAGAAAGTGGAGCGTGTCCTCACGCAGGCGCAATGCGCGATGGGCCGCCCGGCTTACCCGCTTACTGACGACCGCAAACTACCCTTTTTCGCGCTGGTCAATTTACTGGGCGGACCGGGCATGAACTCGCGCTTCAATATGTCGCTGCGGGAGCGCTACGGCTTCGTGTATTCCATCGACGCCAGCTACATGGCCTACCTTGATGCGGGCTATTTGGGGATTTACTTCGGCACCGAACCCCGCCAACTCGAACGCAGTATCAATCTAATTTACAAAGAGCTACGTCGTCTCCGCGAGCAACCGCTGACGCCAACCCAACTGCACCGCGCCAAGGTACAACTCATGGGACAACTCGCGATGTCGGAAGAGAGCAACAACAGCTTTATGCTGATGATGGCCAAAAGTCTGCTGGACGTTGGCCGCGTAGAAACGCTGCCCGCCATTTTTACCGAAATTGAGAACCTGACCGCCGAACAATTACAGGAAATGGCGGTAGAGATGTTCGACGAGAAGGATTTCAGCATGCTGACTTTTTTGCCGGAAGAGTGAGTGGTTGTGAAGCGACAAAGCCACAGAGTGACAAAGCGACAAAGAAGAAGCTTGCGCCAGCCTAAACAGCTAAACTCTAAACAAATCATGAATCCCAACCGCAGAACCTTCCTGAAAAATGCCTCGGCGGCTTCCGCCCTGTTGGCTACGGGTAGTTTGGCCGCCGCCCGCCCGTCTTTTTCCTACATCAAAGACCTGAAAAAAGTTAGCCCCAACGACAAAATCCGCATCGCGACCATCGGCATGGGGATTCAAGGCAACTACGATACTAAGGCCGCGCTGCGGGCCGCACCCGACGCTGAGCTGGTGGCGGTGGCCGACCTCTACGATGGTCGCCTCACGCGGACGAAGGAAACGTTCGGCAAAGATATTTTCACGACCCGCGACTACCGCGAAATCCTGGCCCGCCCCGACATCGACGCCGTGCTGATCGTGACGTCCGACCACTGGCACGACCACATTACCAAGGATGCCCTAAAAGCTGGGAAGCACGTCTATTGTGAGAAGCCCATGGTTCACCACATCGACGAGGGGCTATCGGTGATCGACGCTTGGAAAAAATCGGGCAAGACGATGCAGGTAGGGAGCCAGCGCATCAGCAATGCGGCGTACCTGGAAGCCAAAAAAATGATTGCCGCCGGCGACATCGGGGCCATCAACTACGTGGAGTCCAACAACGATCGCTTCGGGTCGATCGGGGCCTGGAATTACTCGATTCCGCCCGATGCCTCGCCCCAAACCTGCGACTGGGATCGCTTCCTGGGTGATGCGCCCAAAGTACCCTTCGACGCCAAGCGGTTTTTTCGCTGGCGCAACTACCGCGACTACGGCACGGGCGTGGCGGGCGACCTGTTCGTTCACCTCATTACGGGTGTGCACTACGTGACGGGTTCGCTGGGGCCACAGCGGATTTTTTCATCGGGTGAACTGAGCTACTGGAAAGACGGCCGCGATGTGCCGGACGTACTGGTTTCTATTTTGGAATACCCCAAAACGGACATCCATGAGAAGTTTCAGATGGTATTACGGGTGAATTTTGCCAACGCCGGCGCGATCAAGAACAACACCCGCATCATCGGCACCGAAGGACAAATCGAGTTTGAAAACAACGGAATCGTTTTAACCAAAAAGAAACTCCCCATTGCGCCCGGCTACGGCAACTACGATAGCTACTTTACTTTTCCGGAAGAAGTACAAAAGGAATTTGCCAAGAACTACGATGCGCAGTACCCGCCCGAAACCCGCAAGGCCGAACCCGCAAAGGAGGTGAAATTCAACGACCCGGAAAAAGAAGACGAACACGCGCTACACTTCGCTAACTTCTTTGACAACCTGCGCAAAGGCAGTCAGGGTACGATTGAAGATCCGATTTTTGCCTTTCGTGCTGCCGCCCCTGTGCTGGCTTGTAACGAAAGCTACTTCGACCAGAAAACGGTGTATTGGGATCCGGTGGCGATGAAGAAAGTGAAGAAGTAGTTCTCGATGCAAGCAAGCAGACTATTCCGATTCGGGTTGCCAAATCCGATCAATTGTCATCTAAACTTATTCAGAAGGACGAAACTACTGAGTAATTGTGAGCCCCAAGGCTGACGACATGTCGTTCTTCAACAAACGGGTGTTCTTTTGGAGTTCAGTTTGCAGTTTTTCCACCTTGGGCTTGCTGGCTTGTGTCTGCCCGGTCAGTGAGGGGGTATTTCCCAGGTCGTCGAATGCCTTCTGAATGGTGGCGTTTTGGGCTTCGATACTAGCCACTAAGGCGGGGCCGCCCGATACGGTATTGAGCAGATCGTCAAAACCGGGGCCGTCTTTCCCGGCCACCCGACCGCGCCAGATATTTTCCAGGGCTGCGAAGTGCGCCTGGGCGAAGGTGAGCGATTTGCCGCTGTAATACGCTTCGACGGGGGCTGACTCCAATGAATTTCCTCCTGTAGTAACATCCTGCGGCAGGTTAACTTTAACATTGCTCAGGCTTTCGTAACTGCGCACAAACTCGTTGTACAACATGGAAATAGAACTACCGGCTGCGGTACCGTCGCTGTTAATAAAAGTCTCACGGTAGTTTGCCCAGTCCGTAACTACCTGATCCACGTGGCCTTTCAGATTAGCGATTTGTTTTTTTAAATACACTTCCCGGCTGGCGGTGATGAGTCCATCGAGAATCCGTTGGTTGTCACCCTTGACGTCAAAAATCAGGTACTCGATCGCTAGTAGGCCGCGGGCGTCGTAGTTGGCATCGTTTGGCACGGGTAACCCCTTGGCAATGTTTGTTTCCATGATCTTTATACTGATCGGGAATGTCCCAATTTCCTCGACAAGCCTCTTTCGAGTACCCGTTTCGCCCGCTGGCCCGAAATTGAAAGCATTGGCCGATTGGAAAGAAAGATGCGTTTTATTCCAGGCTGCCTGAAGGATCGCTAAATTGGCTAGCGTAGGCTTGGCGGCTACTACTTCGGCGCTCACTTGCAGCGCGTTGACATTGGTTTGAAGTTCCTTGAATGCAGGTATGATGAGGTTGTCGGCATAATGCCTCAACATATCCTGACGATCAATTTGCTCGGGCTTTTCAACTTCCAGATTGGAAGAGGTGCAGGCATGATTGAGCAAAAACATTACCGATGCGAGCGAAAGTAGGTAGATGTAGCGTAGTCGTTTCATTTGATTTTACCAGAAAGTTGTTCTCCCTCTCAGTAACTGAAAAGCTGCGAGACTATGTATATCTATTTCGAATAAATATTAAATAACTTACAGAAACAGGTTAAAAACCAGTTCAAGGTTAGACTTTCTGACATCCACCGTTCGAAAATAGGCCTTCGCACCACTGCAAAAAGCCCCTTTGGTCAGATCACACGATCTGACCAAAGGGGCTTCGAACTGCTGGTCAAAATCCGTCAGTGGTGCTCCTCGTTGGCAGCTTTCTCGGTAAAGTACCCAGCATAAATCGCCACCGCTCCCAACAGTCCGATGATGAAAACGAACATGTCGCCGAAAATTCCCAGGATCAGCAGAAGGATCAGGAAAGAAGCGACGAAGAAACCCGTCGAGAGTTCTTTGGATTCGGCGTGATGGTGCGTGGTAGGCTCGGTTTCTACATGCACGACTTTGGGGTCAGTGCCTATATGCGTGGTCTGCGTGGTCTCCATGTTTGGCTGAATGAATAATTATCGGATAAGCGTTACGACGACAAATTTAGGAAATAATACCAAGTTCTGGCAGCCCTACTCACTTTTTACGACTGCGTGCCCCCCGAATTCGTTGCGCAGGGCCGCCACAACCTTGCCCGAGAAGGTATCGTCTTCCATCGAGCGGTAGCGCATCATCAGCGACAGAGCAATCACGGGCGTCGGTACGCCCAGGTCGAGGGCTGTTTCGAGCGTCCATTTTCCTTCGCCCGACGAGAACATCTTACCCAGGATTCCATCCAGGTTGGCATCTTTCGAGAAAGCGCGCTGGGTCAGCTCCATCAGCCAGCTACGGATCACCGAGCCATTATCCCACACACGGGCCACTTGTTCGTAGTCGAGGTCGAAATTGGACTTACTAAGTACTTCGAATCCTTCGGCTATCGACTGCATCATGCCGTACTCCACCCCGTTGTGCACCATCTTGACAAAGTGGCCACTGCCGGGAGCACCCGTGTGCAGGTATCCTTTATCTACCGAAATGTCTTTGAAAATCTGCTCACAGTGAGCAAAAACTGCGTCCTCACCGCCGATCATGGTGCAGGCCCCATGCCGCGCGCCCTCCATACCGCCGCTGGTGCCGCAGTCGAGCAAGTCGATACCCTTATTTCTTAAATTTTGGTAACGCAACAGCGTGTCGGTGTAGCGGGAGTTGCCGCCGTCGATTACAATGTCGTCCTTATTGAGTAGCGGAACGAGTTGGTCGATAACGCTTTGGGTGATCGTTCCCGCCGGAACCATCAGCCAGATGACCCGTCGTCCGGTGAGTTTTTTGGTGAGTTCTTCCAAAGAATGGGCGCCCTGAATACCGTCCATCTTGATAAATTCTTCTACCACGTCGTCATTGACGTCGTGACCGATGACCTCGTGACCGTGGTCTTTTAAGTTTTGTGCAAGATTAAAACCCATCTTGCCGAGTCCGATCATTCCGATTTGCATGTTTTTTAATGATGAGTGATGAATGATGAGTGATGAGTGATTGGTGTTCATCACCGTTTAGTTATTGCCGTTTCGGTTATTACGGTATCGTACTTTTTCGGGAATGTAGGGAAGTTTTCTTATCCTTACAAATAAGACCTTTGCATTCGGCGACTATCAGGCGTCAGCTATTCATCACTCATAATTCATAATTCATCACTCAAAATGGCCTATATCCTCGGTGCCGACATCGGTACGACCAACGTTAAAGCAGTAGCGTTCAACCTAAAAGGCGAAATCCTGGCCGACCACAGCGAGGAATATCCCATGATTCACCCGAAACCCGGCTGGAGCGAGCAGGATCCCGAAGAAATCGTGCGGTCGCTGGAATACTGTATTCAGTCGGTGGTGAAGAAATGCCGCGGCGAAGGCGAGGCCCTGGGGCTTTGCTTTAGTGCGGCCATGCACAGCGTCATTGCCCTCGATGCCGAGGGCAAGCCGCTGACCAACTCCATCATCTGGGCCGACAACCGCAGCGCCGATCTGGCCAACGCGCTGAAAGAGACGCGCGAGGGCCGTAAAATGTACAAGACCAATGGCACACCGATTCACGCCATGTCGCCGCTGTGCAAGCTGCTATGGTTGCGGGAGAACGAACCGAAATTATTCAAAAAAGCGGCCCGCTTCGTCGGGATCAAGGAATACGTGTTTTTTAAATTGGCCGGGGAATACCTGGTCGACTACTCCATTGCCTCGGCCACGGGGCTTTTTAATATCGAGAAGTTCGCCTGGGACGAGTACACCCTGAACTACCTCGACCTCACCGCCGACCGTTTTTCCGAACCCGTCTCGCCCTACCATATGGTAAACTTACCGGAGGATAATTCCCTCGGACTACCCGCCGGGACACCACTGGTACTGGGAGCGAGTGACGGCTGTCTGGCCAACCTGGGCAGCGGGGCCATCGTGCCTGGAACGATGGCCGTGACCATCGGCACGAGCGGAGCCGTGCGTATCAGTTCGCCGAAGCCTTTTGCCGATGAAGAAATGCGGACTTTCTGCTACATTCTGGATAAGGAAACCTACGTCATCGGCGGAGCGACGAACAATGGTGCGGTAGTTTTCGAGTGGCTGAAGGACCATTTCTTCGACGAAATCTCCTACGATGATATTTTTAAAGAAGCCGCCGACATACCCCTGGGATCAGACGGACTGCTTTGCTTGCCGTATCTGTTGGGCGAGCGAGCGCCATTATGGAACTCCGAAGTACGCGGCGGCCTTGTCGGGCTGAGTACTCGCCACACGCCGATGCACTTTGTGCGGGCGGTTATGGAAGGTACTTTGCTGAATCTGTTCAGTATTGGCAAAGTACTCCTGGAAACTCAGAAGGTCAAAGCC
>NZ_JBGSXF010000514.1:0-8181 GCF_041751555.1 Persicitalea sp.
ACAATACTCGATAGTTAGGGTTCTCAATTTTGAATTAGTAAATTAGTGAATGTCGGAATAAATTATTCACTAACCGCGCGGGCGGTCCCGTCCGACATTCACTAATTCCAAATTATCTACGGTAGCTTTTCATGATCCAGCCTCCACCCACTACGTCGTCGCCTTCGTAGAACACCGCCGCCTGGCCGGGGGCGATGCCGTTGACACCATCGTGAAAATCTACCCGGATGCGGTCGATGGCCTCCTGCGTGATCGTGGCCGGAGTGCCTTCGTGTTTGTAGCGGACTTTGGTGACGGTCTCCAACGGCTGGTCGAGGGTGGCGTATTTCTGCATATTGAGTTTGCCCACCATCATGCCGTCGCGGTATAGGTCGGGCAGATCACCAAGTACTACTTCGTTGGAGTCCTTACGGATTTCGGTCACGAAAACGGGGCGACCCAGGGCGATGCCCAAGCCTTTCCGTTGGCCTACCGTATAGAATGGGTAGCCCTCATGCTGGCCCAGAACAGTTCCATCCTGGTGCACGAAGTTGCCACCCGCTACTTCGGCTTCCAGGCCGGGAATACGCCTTTTCAGGAAACCCCGGTAATCGTTGTCCGGCACAAAGCAGATCTCGTAACTTTCGGATTTGTTGACCAAATCTATAAAGCCACGCTCCTTCGCCATCTCTCTGATTTCGGTTTTGTGTAGGTAGCCCAGCGGTAGTTTGGTGCGGCTCAGGCTTTCCTGCGACACACCCCAGAGCACATAGCTTTGGTCTTTCCAGGTGTCGATGCCTTTGGAAATGACGTAACGACCATCGGCTTTTCCACCTTCCATCTGACGGATGTTGGCGTAATGACCCGTAGCGATAGAGTCGCAATCAAGGCGATCGGCTCGGCGCAGCAGAGCGTCCCATTTGATATGGGTGTTGCAAAGTACGCAAGGATTGGGCGTGCGGCCTTCGAGGTACTCGCCCGTAAAGTGGTCGATGACATAATCACCGAATTCGGCTCTTATGTCGAGAATGTAGTGGGGGAAGCCCAACTGCACGGCGATGTTGCGGGCGTCGTTGATCGAGTCAAGCGAGCAGCAGCCCGTTTCTTTTTTAGACCCGCCGCTGCCGGCGTAATCCCAGGTTTTCATCGTCATGCCGATGACTTCGTAGCCTTCTTCGTGCAGCATCACCGCTGCCAATGAACTGTCGATCCCGCCACTCATGGCGACCAGGATTCTTCCGTGTTTGCTCATAATCGTAATCTGCGAAGGTTAAAAGCCTCCCGATTTTATGTGTTTTAAATGTATCGTTTCTGAACGTTCTCTGGCGTTGTAGGAGTTCCTTCCAACTGTGGAGTTCGCAGAGTTTTCACGCAGAGAAAGTAAAGGCTCTCTGTGAACTCTGGGTAATTCTTTGCGTTCTTTGCGATTAAAAACTACCGCAAAAATGCTCAAAACTTTTGTCAAGATTAGCAACTTCACCAACCTTTCCGACGCCCGCTACTGCGCTGGCATGGGCGTGGATATGCTCGGCTTCTCGGTCGATGAGGCCTCTGATCAGTATATTATCCCAAAAAAATATGCTGAGATGCGGGCCTGGATCGCGGGAGTGAAATTGGTGGCTGAGTCCTCGGAGAGCGACCCGCAAAAGCTGCTAACTGTGCTGGCCGATTACGAGTTCGACGCCCTTCAAGTGGAAGACCCTAATCTTTTACAATACTTAAAAAGCGAACTGGACAAGCCGCTGCTGTTGCGGGTAGATGTGGATCACTACGAAGCTGACGAACTTGACGCTCTCATGGGACGATATTCCGCTGAGGTTGAATTTTTCTTGCTGGAAAGTGAGAAAAATGCTTCGCTCACCGACGAATGGCGAAACTACCTCCATAAGTTGAGCCGCGAATATCCTATATTATTGGGTTTCGGGCTGGAAAGTGAAGCGCTGGTAGTGGACTCTATTGCCTCCATAAAAATGGGAGGCATCGCCTTGCGAGGCGGTGAGGAAATTCGGCCTGGCTACAAAGATTTTGGGAGTTTGATGGACATTCTCGAATCTTTAGAGATTGAGGGCTGAGTAAGCCTTGAGGAAGAAAACATTCGGGCGCCACCTAAAATAATCACCACTTAACCCAGCCAATCACCGATTATAAACTTTCGAAGACCAGTATCTTGTATTACCTACTACCTTTGATTGCAAATAAAGGAAAAACTCCTTTTATTTGGATCGGTACCTGTGTAAGGCAAAACTTTTGAAAACCACAGAAGGTACCTCAACCAAACACTCAATTCAAAACCAAGAAAGCCATGGAAAGGAAACTAACCCGCATTCCCAGCGAAGCAGTTGTAGGTGGCGTAGCCGCCGGCATGAGCGACTACTTCGGTATCGACCGCACCATTATTCGAGTACTCTGGGTGGTGCTGCTTCTTTTACCAATTCCGCCGACCTTCTTTTGGACGGCGATCATTTACATCATTTTTTGGGTAGCCCTTCCCGAGGGATTGCCTGGAGCCAATAGTTCAACCAATGTATATGACGGAGACGCGGGAATAAATCCCGATCCGTCTGCCCCCGGAACCCGCCCGCCCGGCTTCTTTGCCAACAGTTCCGACCCCGATCGTTCGATTAAAATCATTGGGGTAGTGCTGCTAGGCGTCGGTGCCGTACTGTTGCTCGATGAACTACCTTACTGGTACCGCATCCGGGAATATGTCTGGCCCGTAGCCCTGATCGTCGGTGGCGCATTCCTCCTCCTCCGCCAGCGTGATAAGGAGGCATTATCCGGGACAGATTCTACGCCACCACCCGCCGACCCGTTCACGCCGCGTGATACTCGGAGTGCCGAACCATTCCCACCCACCGAACCAGATCCGGTGCCTTACCGCCCCTTCGATGGACCTACTACCAGCACCTCGGTCGATCCTGATGCCCCTGCCGACCCTGACGGAGAAACCAATCCCGGTAGCGAGCCGCCGATTGTGAGATAGAATTTATGAGATAGAATTTAAGGGTTGAAAAGCTGAAAGGCTCAGAAACAAGCCGAATTCAAAAATTGAACCGCCACGGGGCGCTCCGCTTCAAGTTGAAACACTTAAACATAAAGAACTACTTTGCCCATTCAAAACCAACCAACAAAAGCCATGAACTTCAAAAACACTTTCTGGGGAATCCTCCTTATCGTTGTCGGTGTCCTGTTTCTGGTCGAGGAATTTTCAAACTTCGACTTCGGACGCTACTTTTTACCTATTATCCTGATCGTCTCGGGCGGGTTGCTCCTGCTACGTCACCAACTGGGGGCCGGGAATTCGACCGATTCCAGCCTCTAAACAAACATTTCAACCATGAAAAAATCAAACGGAATATTTTGGGGCGGTTTGCTCGTTATTGTGGGCATTTTCTGGCTCCTCAGAAATCTAGGGTTTCTAAATATCGACTGGCAGGAGGTTTCTCGCTATTGGCCTATATTACTCATTTTGGCCGGAGGAACCCTGCTGGCCAGCGGTCGCGAACGTGGTGGCTGGGGCGGTGGTGTGGCGGGGATTCTGATAGCCTTGGCGGTGCTGGGTGGTATCACCCACCGCACTGATCGGGCCTTCAACGATGATCGCCGAAACTGGAATTTCGACTGGGACAGCGACGATGACAACAATGACGACGAATGGAATTTCGGTGACCGCAAGCGCAATAGACTCCGGGAAGAAAACCGGGAGCGCAGTCGTAAATACGGGGAAGACTACAACCGGGATAGTGAAGAAAACCGGGAGCGCAATCGTAAATACGAGGAAGACTACAACCGAGATAAGGATGATGCAGATAAGGACGACAAATCCGAAAAGCGCGATATCCGCAACCGTCACTACGAATACGAGATGGAAAACGGCCTGAAAGAAGCAACGTTAAATTTTGAAGGCGGAGCCGGAGAGTTCAAGCTGAAAGGCAGTACTACCAAACTATTCGAAGCCGAATCGCGCTCCTCCATCGGTGGATTCAGGTCAGAAATTCGCAACAACCGCAACGCTAACACCGCCGTAATCGACTTCAAGATGGAGAGCGGAAAGATAAACTTGAAAAAAGGTGATAATGCAAATTCGGTCGAGATCAACCTGAACAAAAAGCCGCTTTGGAATATCGACATGGGGCTGGGCGCGGGCGAAGCCAAGTTCGATCTGAGCGATTTTCGGGTGAAGTCCTTGAAAGTCAGTACGGGCGTAGCCGACCTTAACGTGAAGCTAGGCGACAAAGTAAACCGCACCGACGTCAAGATCGAGTCCGGCGTGGCCTCAGTAACGCTGGAAATCCCGGAATCAGTGGGCTGCGAAGTGCGCATCGACGGTATGCTAAATGATAAGGATATGGGTGATTTACAGAAAGTAAGCGACGGTCTGTACCGTTCACCCGGTTTTGATCGAGCTACTCGCAAAATCATGGTCGACTACGAAGCTGGGCTATCCGAAGTAAATATCCGTCGGTACTGAGTTTTTTTGGAAACAAGTACTCCGATACCTATCATTTAAAACCCGCCTTCCCCTGGAAGGGCGGGTTTTAACCGTTTAATAAATCTCGTCTACCGCTTACTAAGTTATGGACGTTGTTCCTTGGCGGGGCAATCCAGGGCAAGTATCTTTAAGATTATAAGGTATTTACCAAAAACAAAATTGCTACTGCCATGAAAAAAATGTGCATTTCCCTTCTTTTAGTCTGCTGCTGTTTAGAAACTGCGCTGGCCCAGGAAACCGATAACTTTATCTCGGCCTCCATCGATGGCAAGGAGTGGAAAGCCGAAGCCAAACGCTTGAAGATTCCTTTCCGCAAAAAGGACTTCAACTACTTGGCGCTGGCGGCATTCGAGGTCAGTCCCGACGTGCAGCTTTGGATCAGGCTTTACTATTTCACCGATGAACTCAAACCCGGTACTTATCCGATCGAGGATTTGGCCGAAATGGAAAAAAGAAAGTACAAGCCCAAATCAAAAACCGGACTTTTTGCCCTTGTGGACTATACGGAGGAAACGAAGAAAATGGGCCACGGCTTCCACGATGGTGAGTCGATGAGCGGCACAGTGACAATCACCGCAGCCACGCCTACATCGGTGGAAGGTACTTTTGAGGGTACCTTGCAGGGTGTTTATTACCAAAAGAGGGTGCTAGCAACCGTGACGGGGTCCGGCCTACGCGCCAACCTGGGTAAGAAACTACTTACCGGGGCCGGGGCAGGAATGGTAGCAAATATTGATCCGCACGAACACGACCGTTCCAAGAAAACTGAGGAAACTGACTCGATTAGAATCACCGACGGTAAGTTCAAGGTGGATTGGGCGAAAGACGACAAGCAGTAGCCAACTTAGTCTGTTATTCCACAAGGAGAAGGCCCGGCTCATTTATGGCCGGGTTTTTGATATTTCCTAAGCGCAGCACATTTACAATATTTTTTAGGCTATATTGGCGTGATTTTTCGTAACTGAGAAACAACCGGGACAGAAGGGAATGAGAAGAGTGATCGTTGTGATAGGGTTATTGTTGGGAGCGGAAGAACTTTATGCTCAAAATCAAGTGGCTGAAACTCCGTTAGCCGCCATCAGTCATTGGGAAAACAAGCCGAAGTCGCCGCTTCGCGATACGACGCTGATCCGCTTGTACGCGCGGGAAGCTGCGTCAATCGCCGATCTGGATAGTTCGCTGTTCTGGTTGCAGAAAGGCTTCAAATCTGCTTTTGCGCTGCGCTCTAATAAGTGGCTGGCCTTCACGCACAACCGAATCGGTGCTACCTACTTGCAAAAGGGCGTGACTTTCAAGGCTATCGAGTATCTCTTTCGTGGTGTGCAATACGCCGAACTGGCCAAGGCTACCGATGAGCAGGCATTCGCCTGGGATCACATCGGTGATTGCTATGCTAACCTCAAGACGTACGGTAAAGCCATAACCGCTGAGAAACGGGCTATCGAATTTTACAAAAAAAGCAACAGTCAATCTGCCCAAACGCGGGCCATGATCGATTTGGGTGCGGCCTACCGGGAAGATAACCGGCCCGAGGAAGCTATTACCATCTTACAGCAAAGCCTGAAAATCAACTCGGATCGGGAATATTCCGACGAACGGGCGGAGGCCTACTTCAATCTGGCGGCGACTTTCTTGAAAAAAGAAGACTTCGCCAACGCGGAAAAACACGGATTGCTGGCCCTGAATGCGGAAAATAATAACAAGGGCCGCCCTAATGCCGAACTACTTTCCCTTATTAGCCTGATTTATAGCCGAAACGATCAGCCAAAAAAGTCTCAGACTTTTGCGGATCGTGCCCAATACTATATCATCTATGAACAGCCGCCCATGCGAGAGCGGGTGGCCTTGAATTTATTCGAGGCTTACAAGTCGTTGCAAAAGCCTGATGAAGCGTTGGCCTGGCATGAGAAATTCGTCGATCTACGGGAAAGCAACCGTGCTGAAGCCCAGAACAAGCGAGTGGAGGTGCTACGTTACGAATACGATGCTCAACAGCGCGAGGCCCAGATGCAGGCTATGATAGATGACATGACGCGCCAAGCCTACCTGCGCAATGCCTTGATCCTGGGTATTTTGGTATTCTTAGGGTTGGCCGCTGCGTTGGGCAGAAGCAACCGCCTGCTCCAAAAAAGACGACGCGAACTCGACCGTAGCAATTCGCAACTGACAAAGGTGGGGAAACTACTGAAGCAGACCAACGCCACACTTGAAGAACGCGTAGCCGAACGAACCAACGAACTCCGCCAGGCCAACCACACGCTCACCCGCAAAAATCATGAGATTCAGGAAGCACTTTTCCGTGGCCAAAGCATAGAGCGCGAACGCGTAGCCTCCGAATTACATAATAATTTGGGTAGTTTGCTTTCGGGGGTAAAGTGGCGGTTGGAATCGGTCGAACTGGACAATTTTTCTCCCGCCGAAAAGGAACAATACCGGAGCGTGGTCGGCCTGATTTCGGATGCGTATAACCAAGTGAGGCACATTTCACATAACCTACTGCCTTCTATTTTGGAAAAGCAGGGGCTGGTTCCTGCGCTGGAAAAGCTGACTTCTGATTTGAATCGGTCGGGTAGAGCATCATTTGAGTTGGTGGGGGCCGATGAAATCTCAATCGAGGACAAAAAAGTTTCCTTTGAGTTGTACAGTTGTATTTTGGAACTGATAAACAACATTCTCAAACACGCCAGAGCAAGCCAGGTAGTGCTGGAACTGGTACAAACCGAAAGCTTTTACGTGTTGATGATTACCGACGACGGCACGGGCATCATGCAAGAGAAGATCACGACTTCGGGCAAAGGCCTGGAAAATATCCGGCAACGCATGAATTCGCTGAATGGCACCTTTGCCATACGCTCCCTCCGCAATAAAAAAGGTACTACCGTCACCCTGCGTGTTCCGCGGCAGACACAAGAGGCCGAAGCTTGAATCAATGGGCGATGTCGATCTTGACGCGCTTGCCTTTCAATTTTTCGTACCGTAGAAATTCCACGACTGCCACGGCTTTCTCGCGCTTCACGGCGGCAAAGGCGGCATCGTCCTTAATTTCAATCATGCCTACGTCTTCCTTTTTCAGTCCGCCTTTTTTCATCAATAGGCCTGCTACATCCCCCTTGCTGATTTTTTCCTTTTTACCCGCCGAAAAGTAAAGCGTGTCCCATACGGTTTCGGGTGGCAGGCGGTCATATTTTGGCAATTCAACCGCTTGCGGCTCACCCTTCAGGTAAGGTGGTTTTTCGTATTCGTCCAGCATTAGGTACACCGTCCCGGTGGCGTGCATTCGGGCAGTGCGGCCATTGCGGTGAATAAAAGCCTCCTCGGTCAACGGAAACTGATAATGTACGATGGATTCGATCTCGGGGATATCCAGTCCGCGCGAGGCCAGGTCGGTCACGATCAGGATGCGGCTGGTACCATTGCGGAACTTCATCAGGGCGCGTTCGCGGTCGGGTTGCTCCATGCCGCCGTGGAAGGTAGCGTGCGCTAAACCGTAGCCTCCTATCAACTCACTGATGCGGTCTACGGCGTCGCGGTGGTTGCAGAAAATCAGCGTCCGCGCCGCGCCGATGGCGCATACCAGCGAAAACAGCGTGTCGAGCCGGGACACCGAAGTCGTGCGCACCACTTTCATCGTCAGTTGGGGCGCGGTTTCCCTATCACTCAAAAAATCCAGGGTGACCGGGTGCTTCGCTTCCACGAATGCGGGCAGGCGG